>JACAEL010000006.1 GCA_013388835.1 Candidatus Thorarchaeota archaeon
TCCATGTGAGCTGAGCAGTTTCATAGCAAGGCCCATGGTGGACTCCACTAGAAAGAGCTGCCTTGCCACATCCACCTCCCAGTAGCCACTGACCTTGGGTGAGCAATCTGCGATGACAAGGTCAACCAAACCACCGGTCACACGTACAATCTCGTCGATAGTTTCAGGACTTGTGATGTCACCCTGAATGAACCTTGCTCCCTCTACTGGCTGCATCGGGTTGAGGTCTACAGCAGTAATCTGAAGAGTACGGTCCAGCTCTACCAAGACCTGGGTCCAGCCGCCCGGACTGCAGCAGAGTTCCAAGACAGATTTCACTCCATGAAGGAGTCTGTGTTGACGGGCAATCTGCTTCAGTTTGAAGGCCGACCTGCTTCGGTAACCCTGTTTCTTCGCAAATCGGTAGTAGTGCTCCTTCTTGCGGTCGCCCCTTGGTCGTCCCATAGTTCATTCTCCATTCCGAACACTGCGTATTGTGTCCACAACTGCATCTACGGGTGCATCAGTCCTGATTCCAGTACTGCGGAAGTGAGTCCTTGACACCAGATAGCCCTGACCTGTCAGGAACTCTATTATCTCCTCAAGACTTGGTGGCACGAGTCCATAGGTATCGCACAACTGGTGTATGTCTAGGTAGGGTCGGTCTGAGAGAGAGCACTCAGCCCGAATGGTGGACATCAGAGGAGCTACGCGCTTGAGTATATCAGAGTTGTTAAATGCCCTCTGCTCTGCGGCATCGACAAGCGACGAGTCGTACAGCATACCAGTCCATAGCGGACCTGCAAAGGATACGGGTCCCGGACAGGACTTGTGACGTTCAGGGACGTGGTCTCTACAAAGGTCCATGAGTGATGTGAACCATGAGTCTGCGCACCTCGGACAGTACCATGCAAGTCCCATCTCGCTAGCCTGTCGATTAGTGTGACTTCTACTGGATCCAACTTCGAACCAGGCCCGGATATAGTGGTCAGCACTAAGCACGAAGAGTGGCTGTGCAGACAGATCATTAGCTCCCGCAGCCCTGATGACGAAGCTGATTAACAAGCGTAAGGCGGTTTCATTGGAGAATGGGCTTTTCAACGAGAGTCCCCCGTATCTCCGAAGTGCCACCCTGGGATGGACCCCACAGAGCACGGGCATGTCTGTGGCTGTGACTGCCAAGACTCCATGACGTCCTTCCATGGAGAGCAGGGCGGAGTTGAGGAATGGCGCAGGGGTGCCGAATGGATCGAGGTCCACATAGTCGAACCTTCGTGCTCGTGACTCGCTCAACAAGAGAGTACGGGCATCTCCCTTCACGACTCGAGCTCTGTCTGTGAAGCCGTTCCGCTCTATGTTCTGTCTTGCCAATTCGACCGCGAGTGGGTTGTTGTCAAACATCACTGCGGAGAAGCCTGGAGAACACTCCCCAAAGTATCTCAAAGTCCTGATTCCGGTGCCAGTCAGTGGTTCACACATATGCTCGAGCGAGTACCTAGACCTGAGCGCGTCAAACACAACTACAGACACGTCTCGGTTTAGCCGCATTCTGGGGTTGTAGAAGACGGGCATGTCTGATGTGGGCTGCCCATGTCGGGTGCAGTAGTAATCGACATCTGCACTCAGAAAGGTAACTCTGCCTTCCATGTACTCTCGCAGGACGACCATCGGTGTGGGTTATTCAGTTCAGCTCGCTAATAAGTGGATGGGCCGAGCACAGTCAGGACTTCATGACTTCTCGGAGTGATTCACCGTCACAGGTCAGAGCATATTAGCACTGGTGAGATATGGATAGGAACACACAAGTGATGCTATCGTGAGGTATATGCTGTCCGGAACATCTATGTGAGACAAGACCGGTGGACTATCAAAGGAACTGGTGTGATGTTCATGGCAAACCGAGTGAGAATGGAAACGGACAAAGGAACCATAATGATTGAACTGTGGTCCGATGATGCATTGAACACAGTGAAGAACTTCGTGGAACTTGCGCAAAGTGGTTTTTACAATGGACTCAAGTTTCATCGAGTCATCAAGGACTTCGTTGTGCAAGGAGGAGACCCCCAAGGCACCGGGATGGGTGGCCCGGGATACGCCATACCATGCGAAACAGGAGGACATCGGCAGAAACACGTAGACGGGGCCATATCGATGGCTCATGCAGGCAAAGACACAGGGGGAAGTCAGTTCTTTATTGTCCTCAATCAGAGTAACTGCAGACATCTTGATGGCAAGCACACGGTGTTTGGCCAAGTGACCCAAGGGTTTGATGTTGTCCAAAGAATACGTCAGGGGGACAAGATGCTCAAAGTGGAGGTCATAGAGCAAGACCCGAACATTGCACAACATACCCTTCGGAAACTCCCTGCTATCCGATAGGGATGCGGGGACGCACCAGATAGCGAATAGTATGCACAGAGGTTCAGGAGATGAGGTTTGGAATAGTTCCTCTTGAGTTTGGACCAGCTGTGGAGAGAATAGTCAGTGGAGGCGTCCCCGACTTCTCCCGGTTCAGTGTCACCGATGCGGTCCGCGATGCGATGAACATGGAACACATTAGTGTCATTGAACTGACAATGGACATAGAGCATGTCATCCCTGGGGCATTGACTACCACGACCATAGACGCTCTGAATCTGCTTCGCGATGAACTGGGGTGCTCATTCACGGCTCACCTCCCACTATGGTCGACAGAACCTTCAAGCTTCAATGAGCATATTCGTGAAGCCAGTGTTGAAAGCACAGTCAGTTCGATTAAGTTGGCTGAACCACTGGAACCAGAAACGTATGTCTTCCACTCGACTGGCGCTCTTGCTGCAGAGTTCTCTCGTCTGAACCTACCCAAGAACATACGGATGCTGATTTGTGGATATATGGCGACACATGCAGCCAGAAGCATCGAGGAGATAGTCACAAGGACTGAGATTGACCCTAGACGTCTGGCCTTGGAGAACGTAGAGTTTCCATTCGAAGTCACGAGATTGATTGTGGACGAATACAACACAAGCATATGCTTTGACACAGGACATCTATTGACTCACTACTCGGGCACTGAGAGCGTGTGCGACTTCTACACTGCCAACAGGGACAGAATAAGAGAGATACATCTTCATGATGGCAGCTGCAGAGAACGAGAGGGACTGGTCGAACACAGAGACCACATTGCATTAGGGCTTGGAGAACTGCCGATACGGGAGTTCTTTACGAAACTCCTAAGAGACAAGTACAATGGTCCACTAGTCTTCGAGCTTACTGCAGATGAAGCAAGAGCGTCGCTGGAAGCAATCAGGTCGGTTGTGCCGGAAGTCTTTCAGCTGACAGGACACTGATTTGAGGAACAATGGTGGGCCCGGTGCGCTTCGATCGCACGGCCTCCGCCTTATCAGAGCGGCGCAATAAGTGCCCAAGACTCCTGAGAGTCGTTCCAGGCTATGCAACGGGCCCTTGGCTGTGAAGCAGTCTGGGCCCTGTTGCTGATAAAAAGATTGTGAATGTGGGAAACTCATAGAGTGAGCTTGAATGTGTACTCGTCGTCCTGAATGCTTAGCTTGCTCTCGACAATCTTCCCAGTCTTGTGGAGGAAGCGAATCATCGGCTGATTGCGCGGATGCACATAGGCAACGAATGCCTTTACACCCTTGCTCTTCGCAATCCTCATGAGGATTGACAACATGAAGGAGCCAATACCCCTGTTCTGGTACTCATCGCGGACAAGTAATGCGAACTCCGCCTCATTTGTGCTCCTGTTCAGGAGGTACCTGCCTGCACCTATGATCTGTTCCGTTTCAGAGGACTTGTCAGGTCTGATAACTGCTACAATGCTGATGTCTCGAGACTGATCAACATTGTAGAAGTCCTGCAGTGTCTGTCGTCGGAGGCTCCTGAGTGGGGTGAGAAAACGGAAATAGATAGACTCCTCAGAGAGGTCATAGAACAGGTCCTTGATTCGGTCAGAGTCATCCGGCCGGATGAGCCGGAAGTGTACTTCTACAGGTCCATCGGGGCCCTTGAAGGTTTCTTGGGTTTCATACTCGCTGGCGAAATACGTGCCCTGCACTAGGAAGGGGACTTGGTCCTCGAACACGTACTTCATCTTCTTGGCCGCGTCCAGCAGCTCATTCCGAAACTTGGGATGTGCAATAGCAATCAGAGACAACACACGTTCTCGGATGGTCTTCCCATGAAGAGAAGCCAGACCATACTCGGTCACGACTATGTCAACATCACCCCGCGTGGTTACAACGCCAGCGCCCTCACTCAGACGAGGTACGATTCTCGACACTGCCCCGTCCATTGCCGTTGACTGCAAGCAGATGATTGCCTTGCCATCGATTGACCTTGAAGCTCCTCGGATGAAGTCGACTTGTCCACCAATACCGCTGTAGAATCGGTGCCCAATTGAGTCTGCACAGACCTGTCCAGTCAAATCGACTTCAAGGGCCGAGTTGATAGCCACCATCTTGTTGTTTTGACCAATGATGTAGGGATCATTAACATACTCGGATGGACGGAACTCGAAGAAGGGGTTGTCATCGATATAAGAGTAGAGGTTCTCAGTTCCCATAGCGAAACTAGCGACTACTTTTCCCCTATGCAAGGACTTCTTCTTGCAAGTGACAATGTCAGACTCGATTAGCTGAATCAGGCTATCACTGAACATCTCAGTGTGAATTCCCAAGTCTTTGACTCCAGTGTCTAGGAGGTTGTTACATACAGCTTGGGGGAGAGCACCAATACCCAGTTCCAATGTCGACTCGTTCTCAATGAGACGAGCAACATAAGAACCAATGAGGTCTATAGTTTCATCAATCTCGGACGACTGGAACTCATGGATTGGTTCCGTGTAGTCCACCAAGTAGTCGATGTCCCTCACGTTGAGGAATGAGTCGCCATGTGTGACTGGCATTCGCTCGTTTACCTGCGCAATCACCATTTCCGCGCTTTCGGCACCGGACTTGGTGATGTCGACCGATATTCCAAGTGAACAGTATCCATGCTCGTCAGGAGGACTGACCTGTATCAAGGCAACATCCAAAGGCATCCTTCTAGCTCTGAAGAGTCGGGGTATGTCGGATAGCATTATCGGGGTGTAGTCTGCACGACCCTCAGAAACGGACTCGCGGATGTTGTCCGAAACAAAGAAAGTGTTGTGTCGGAACTGTGACTGGAACTCCGGGTCGGCAGATGGTGTATCCCCAAGTGTGAGAAGATGCACAATTTCATTGTCCGCCATATATGCGGAGTTCTTTGCGAGCTCGAGGACAAGGTGATTGGGTACACCACAACCAGTACCGAGAAAAATCCGAGATCCTCGTCGAATCTTCTTGATTGCCTCTGTCGCGGTGACAACCTTCTTGCCATATCTCTCAGTCCACTTGACACTGGTCACTATGCTCACCCATGTTGGTGTATTGCTCTCCGTGGAGCAGATATAGAATCTTCGGATGCACCACACCTCAATGACTTCGCCGTGGTGATCGGCTCTGTTGCACAAGCCATGCCCGGAGTATGCCTAGGGGGCACATCTGGCGAAAGCGATAACTACAGAACTCAGTATTCCACTCCACCCAAAGAAAGAGGCGTGTCTGCCATGTCTTCCACTTCTCCCCGTCTGTTTGGTACATCCGGCATCCGCGGTCACACATCGCGAGTCAATACGGACATTTCGCTCAACTTGGGTCGTTCTCTGGGCACCATGCTAGAAGGTCCGGGTGTGGTGGGAGTTGGCACGGACGCAAGGACCTCTGGCCCAGTTCTGCTGAATTCGTTCAGAGCTGGTCTGCTCTCAACTGGAGTTGATGTTGTAAGTCTTGGGATATGCCCGATGCCTGCTGTTGCCTTCTATAGCACGCTGCCCGGAGTCCTTGCGTCCGTGATTATCACGGCGAGCCACAATCCGCCCACAGACAACGGTTTCAAGTTCTTTCGCGAAGGCAGGGAATTCATCCGAACCGAGGAGGCGGCCATTGAGACTGCCGTTGCGCGGCATGAGTACAGGTCTCAGAAATGGCTCTCTGTGGGCACAGTGGCTGTATGCGATATTAGAATGACGTACCTGCGCAATGCGGAGAGGTTTCTTGTTACAAGAGGCCGCACCGCCAGCGGAATGGACGTTCTTGTTGACTCTGCAAATGGAGCTGCATCAGACTACACACCCCATCTGCTGCGCAATCTAGGCTTTAGACCTGTGACTATCAATGCTCACCCTGATGGCCATTTTCCCGGCCGGCTCCCTGAACCTTCGCCGCAGAACCTTCAGCAGACAATGACCCTCGCAGCAGAAACAAAGATGCCTTTGACAGTCTGCCACGACGGTGATGGTGATCGTGTTGCTGTGATTGACGAAGAAGGACGGTTTGTTGATCAGAACAGAGTGATAGCTCTCTTTGCACGAGATGAAGTCGAACGACAGAATGGCGGAACAGTCGTCGCCTCAATCGACACCTCCAGTGTCATCGATGATGTGATTCGACCACTGGGCGGTGTCGTGGTCCGCGTCCCTCTCGGCTCGCTCCAAGAGTTCTTGGTTCTGCGCAATGGTACTGCGGTCGCATTTGCCTCAGAACCTTGGAAACCCATCTTTGCAGCCTACGGGTACTGGATGGATGGCGTTGTGGGTGCAGCACGTGTGGCTCAGATGGTAGACGAGGACGGCTCCGGTAGTACCGTACGCCTGTTCAGTTCAATCCCCGAGTACCCTGTGCTGCGTGAGCAGATACCGTGCCCCGATCACCTCAAGCCTGACTTCATGAGACTTGTGCGTGGAAGCCTAATCTCCCAGGTGACCCTCATAGACCAAATCAATGATAGCGATGGCATCCGGATTGATCGCTCTGATGGCTCATACGTGCTTGTAAGGGTTTCAGGTACTGAACCAAAGGCCCGAGTCTACATCGGAGCGAGAACCCGCGATACTCTGGACCGTCTTGCACAGACCGCAAGGAGTGTGATGGACAAGGCCCTCGAAGAGGCCATGCATCAGCATTCTTCAAAACCTTCCCCATAGGATGCTCACTGCATTACAAATCCATGCAGACTGAGTCAAGCAGTAACGTTTTATTCACTTTGCTACGTGTGTAGATTGGGCCGAGGTATCCAAGCGGCTACGGAGGCGGTCTCGAAAACCGCTGTGCTCTCGCACGCAGGAGTTCAATGGCTGTAATACTCGATTCAGCAGGACAAATCTCCTCCTCGGCGCCAACTCACTTCTCACCGCTCATTGTAAGTTGAACTCCATACTCTCCCATGTTCAGGCGTTTCCTGTGAAGTAATAGCTGGAGAACTCTGATGGTGCGGAGGGCGAGATTCGAACTCGCGAATCCCTACAGAATTGCCCCGTCTTCAGAGAGGCTCTCAAATCTGAAGACGTCAGGATCCTAAGCCCTGCGCCTTTGACCTGGCTCGGCAACCTCCGCATCTGTGTGGATTCATTCGGGAAGGACGAGGCAGATATAACCGTTGTGTCCAGAAGCCATCTCTGTGCGGACCTCTTATGGTCGCCTATTGGTATCACTTCGAGTTCGCTCGAGTCCTTTTGTGTGTACTCTGCGTCGTTGTGAACGCGATGGTCTCGTATCCCATGGATAGGAACGTTGGTCTATGGTGGGGAGTTGCTATACTTACTGATCCGTAATCACTTCCCATGTGTTACTGCACCGGGGGCATCGGTACTTCTTTCTGTAGCCTTTCCCTGCCACCAGTTCCCTCTTCACTAGAGCCACATCATTGTACCCGCAGCGGCCACATCTGGGTGCGTCCATAATCATTCACTTCTTGCATGAACTGGTTTCAGAGCGGTCATATCTAGTTTGCTGTATGGGGGCCTTATCACCTAAGTCGTGTCACAACCTTTTTATTCGACTCACATGACTCGGCCAGAGTGGCCCGTTCTACGACGGGATAATCAGTTCTTCTGTGGCATCATTTGATGTCCAGTGCGAGCGTGATATTGAGATGTCCTCTAAGACCAAGCAACCAACTGCTAAGACCAGGGACAGGTGGCGAGAGAAGACATGGTATCAGGTTCTTGCACCTAGCTATTTTGAGAATAAGGCTATTGGCACCATCCCTGCAGATGGCCCTGATGCCTTGCTTGGTCGAGTCATGCAGCCCACCCTCTATGACTTGACCGGGGACTTCGACCAAGTCCATGTCAAACTGAAACTCAAGGTGGTTTCTGTCGTCGGACAGCAGGCGAACACATCCTTCTACGGTCATGAGTGGAGTTCTGATTATCTTAGGGGACTGGTTCGACGAGGGACCTCTCGCATTGATTGGATTGGTCCAATCCTGACTAGGGATGACTACTTGATGCGGATATCCGTGATAGTATTCACCACAACCCGTGCAAAGACAAGTCAGTCACACTCTGTTAGAAAGGCTATTGAAGGCGTGATAGTCAGTCATGCGAAGAAGCACACCTTTGATGAGCTGGTCCAGAAGGTCATCCTTGGCGAGCTCGCTGCGGAAGTCCAGGAAACAGTGAAGGCAATTATTCCTATCCGACAGTGCGAAATCCGCAAGAGCAAGGTGTTGAAGGGACCAGAAGAGGTCAAGGCCAGAAGGGCAAGACTACGAAGGGGCACTGAAACAGAGAAGTGACTTTTGAGTCACACAGCTTCTTATCTGTCTTCCAGCTCCTTCAGTACTTGGAGCAGTAGAATCATCAGATTAGCCAGCCTTGTGAGTGCATCCATGTTATCCTCCTTCTCCAAGAGTGAGTTGAGGACCTGGAGCTTTCCAGTAAGTGTCTGCCTGAGCTGGGGTATCAGTGCTTTTATTGCCCTTGACTGGTCTTTGTCTTCTGCTGCGCCTATTACGACTCGTCGATCACACGTCGCACAGTAGATGGTCTCTCCAACCTTCATCAGGGGTAGTCCGCATTTTGGACAAGCCTCAGCAAGCATTGTAGCACCCTTCCGCAGGAGTTCTGCCATCTTCTTTACTGCGGTCTGCTGTTCATCATCCATCTCTTGCACTCACACCATCATCTCATCTTGAAGCCTCATAATAAAGAGTGCATTGATGCAACCTCATGCGGAGTCTGCGGTGGCTAATTAGAAATGTTGATATGTCCCGGCCCGAGTGCTACTACTGTTTGCCGCACTCTTCTTCGTGCGATGTGACAATTTGGAGGTGAGTCCTAATGGACCCCGAAACCCAGAGAAGTATTGACCAGTCCAGACACCTACTAAGACAGATTTCTGAGGACTCCTCGGTGCCTAGGAATATCCGACGTGCAGCCAACGAAGCAATCGTGGTTCTAGAGAATGAAGACGACTCTCCTGCGGTTCGAGCGCAGAATGCAATAGCACTACTTGATGAGCCCAGTCAAGACCCAAATTGCCCCAACCATGCACGTACCAAGATCTGGCATGTGTCCAGTCTTTTGGAGCCAATCCGTGACTAGGTGTTTCAGATACCCGCGCAAGTGGTTCGGTAACCGGCTCTGTGGCTCCTGAGAAAGGCTTGTGTTTGTCCATGACCAAGGTTAGAATCCGAGGAGTATACTCGGAGTCGCTCACACAGATACTACTGCAAAACCACTTCGAGGTTGTGCAGCCAAGTCCAGAAGTTGCTGGAAGATTTGGTCTACCATTCAGAAGCGACATACCTGATGTTGATATATGGGACAGAAGTGATTTGCAGGGCATAGTGGCAATCGCCTACGAGTCAACGCTCATGCGTCTGACTGACGTACTCAGAAGACGCTTGGGCGAAGTGATTACTAGGACTCCCCGCGTGGCCAAGAGCTCTATCTACAAGGGATACGTCTTGGGCAGAGACGAGAAGACTGGTCAGACACGAGTCGACGTGGGTACTGTTTCAGGTCTTTTGCCCGATCGAGGTCTACAGCGCGGCGCCCAGATTATGGTTCAAGTCAGGGCGCACGACTATGGACGAAAGTCCCCGGTGCTCTCCTCTGTCATAACAGTACCTGGAAGGGCGGCAGTCCTAATCCCTGAGCCTGTCGTGCGGCTCAGCGCCAAGATAAAGGACCCTGAAAACAGGAATCGTCTAACACAGCTAGGAAGACAACTCCGGGAGAACACTGAGAAGTGGGGAATTCTGTGGCGTACTTCGGCTGAGAATCTAACTGAAGAGGAACTCCGGGATGAAGTCGAGGATCTACTCGATGTCGCCCAGCAGATCTACTCCAAGTTTGAAGAGATGGATCGTGCGGGCCTAATACTGGAAGGAACAAGCAATGCTGACATCGAGTTTCCCTCCGAGGTAAAGCAGGCACTTGATAAGACACGGGCGAAGATTAAGCCTACCATCGACCATCACCACTTCTACAAGAGCGCAGGTTATGCCCCCTTGGTAGACTTTGCTGAACTCATGATAGAAGACCGCCCCAGCGAAAGGCAGTACATCACCTCGAAGCTTGAGAAGATTATTCGTCTAGACATGCCAAAACCAGATGATACAATCGATATTGAACATGTCAAGCTAGATGGGCGAGCAATAGTTCTCTCCCGTGGAAGGGTCTTGGATTCAACGCCTTCCCTCATTACGGTCAGAAGGCACTTCAGATTCACGAGCAGGAAGCTGAAGATTGTTGACGAGTATCCCGATGAGGTCGGTGCACTTCGTGATGAGGGAGATTACGCGGTCACGAAGGCGATACCGGGGTCGATGACACTGACAACAGACTACTACTCTAAGAACGATGTTCACAAGGGCTCATATATCAACATCAATACCGGTGTGGAGGTGTATCCGAGCAATGCCGGTAATCCCTCTCGAATCCGCTATGTTGATTTGGAAATTGACGTCATCTGCCTCCCGAACAGAGGGGAAGTAAAGGTCATCGATCAGCACCTTCTCACACGGGCTGTGCAGAGGGGCTTCATCACAAAGGAAATGGCACAGACTGCGCGACTAAAGGCTGAGGCAGTCTATACGAATCTTGTCAGCAGTCTACCCTGAGGGCTCCTCCCAGTTGATGGATTGCAATGTCCTGATAGACAAGTCTGATGCACTGAGGATGTCTTCGATGGTCGCCCTTAGACTCTCCAGTCCCCGACTGGTCGACAGCTCGAATCTGACGCATTTGCCGTGGACCTGGACATTCAGTTCTAGCCCACTGGGGAGAGGTGTGTTGTCTGGTAGGAGCGCTTCCGCGACTCTCTCTGCTTCCTCCTCCAGTTGAAAGCAGAGCTCTATTCGGGCCCTCATTTGTTCGCTTCTGTACCTCCCAGTCCTTTCACAACCTCGAAAACAGTCTTTAGGCCTGCCTCTGCGGCCCCATATGCAACCACAGATGTGGGTGAAGAAGATGAAACGGTTACCCCCTTAGCACTGAAGGCGTGCATGACCTTCTCCAAGGCACACCTCCCCTCAGTCCAGCAGACCGATACATGTCCGCCTGACGAGAGGACTAGGACTCCGTCTGGCACCGTGCAGTTCTCCAAGAGTATTCTTCCTATGTCTGAAAGGGTTTCCTTGCTACTACTTAGTTCTAGAGCTTCTTGGGATGTCAGCTTTGCAGGCGTATACTCGCTAAACGCAGCTTCTACTCCTTGTGTCACAGCTCGTGCATGAGCAAGACTAGTATCAATAGCAGTCCTCAGAAGCTGCGCCTTGTCGCCCAGCATGAGTCCTAGAGCCAACCCCATCTCCTGTTTCGCCCAAGATGTAAGGCCTATTGATTCCAGCTGAGACGCGAATCGTAGCATACTATCGTCTTTCTCTCGTGGCAGTTCATAGTCTTGCCCGAGGAGCTGAGCGGTTGTGTGTTTGTTCAGAAGAGGCACAAGCTGTGCTGTGAGTTTCTGTTTGCTCTCAGTAGAGAGCTTCATGATGGGTTCCCTGCGAGAAGACTGGAGAATGTCTGCGGACTCGAGAACCCTCTCGCAGGCCTCTCTGTTGCCACTAATCCCCCTAATGTACGGCCTTATCGAATACTGAAGTGCCTCCGAAACCGGCATGAAGCCAGTTCCAAATATGCGAAAGCCTTTGACATCTCGAATGAGTCCTGTTTCTAGTCCCTTAGCCAAGAACTCCTGAACTCCGCCGCCTGCGCCTCTACCAAATGTCTCGGTCGCCAACACTGACCCCAGAATGGCTAGTTCAATCTCTCCAGTAGTCACTCCGTATTTCTGGGCGCTGAGCGCTAGGCAGGCCATTCCCATTTGATCAGTGCTCTCGATAGACACGATTTCTCTGGACCTCGAGTCTGACGGCACAATTGATATGGCTGGATGCTTCACGCCCTTCCGCATGGGTGGCATGCCCGCTCGGAGTCCTACTAAAACCGGCTGCGCATCTGGATGACTGTCCACGATTGTCCTAATGTCCTCGATGCTCGGGATCATGTCAGTGAATGTCACTTGAAACTGGCACTCTGTTCTGAATGCTGCCCTGCATATGACCGCAGTCGACAAGAGACAGTCCGTAGAGGGAGGTGTAATGACCAGAATGGGATCCTCCTCCCGGAATCGCGTCTTCTGAGCGACTACCATTAGCTCTTTGAGCACTGGTAGCTCGAGTACTGCTTCACTCATCTCTCTGACTAAGAAGCACTGTCCCGATAAGCCTATTTCAGGTCTACGGCGGCTCTATCTGGGGAGTACTTCCAATCTGCGGGCAGGACCCTTTCTCGAGCATAATATCTCGAAAGCCTCAGTATCTTGCTCTCTACCAGCTGCAGTCTTCGCTTAGAAACAAGGTCCTTCTTATTGCCCTCAAGGTGCCTTCTCATGGACGCGGCCTTGCGTATCAGGTCCCTCAAGTCTTCGGGGATTCTTCTCTCAAGGTTATTCTTTCTGATTATGTCCATTATGGACTGACCTGTGACCACTCTTACCAAGGGAACTCCGTACTGGTCTCGCAGGAGGATGCCAATCATTGAGGGACTGTTTCCAGCCTTGGCAAGCTCCACCACCATGTTCTCGACCCACTGAGGGTCCCTGTCCATCCACCCAGGTACACGAAGTGTCGACGGGCGTTTGCTCCCCGACTGTCCCTTGCGTCTTGTATGCACTCTTGCCATTGGCCTGACCTCTGGTGCTTCCTTGAGGAACCGGGTTTTCCACATCGCTCTAGGCTTCTGATATAAATCTTGCCTTGTGTTTTCACCAGTTCGAGCGCTATTGAGTGTCGTTCTATCCGTTCAGTGGTATCTTCCTCTCTCTCGTATTTCATCCATGCGCAGCAGCACTTCCTCCGCCTCACCACCCGCTGCTCGTACGTAGCCATCAAGAGTTGAGTCAAGCATCGTTTCCTGAAAGTCCCAATGAGTGGTCTCGATGGCACGTCGAATAAGGTGCAGGTCCACACCTTTCATTTCGACTGTTGCATTCCACTCTGCCAAGCCGAAGTCGACCATCCACAGCTTGGACGCGTCGTCAACGATGACGTTGCTTGTTGTGGGGTCGCCGTGGACTACATTGCCCCGATGCAGAACGGCTATGAGTCTGCCAAACTCTTCGCAGAGCTTCCGGAGTTCTGCTTCCGATTTAGTCCCTGGTATCTGTTTCAGTTGTTCCCCTGGTATGAAGTCCATCACTATCTGACATCTTGACAGGTCCACTGAATGGACGGCCGGTGTGGGAACACCCAGTCTACGCGCATATGTCAGCATCTTACACTCTCGCGAAGTGCGGTTCCTTCTGAGACAGTCATCCATTTGCTTGAGAAGGTAGGGCTTCCCCGACCTCTGTTTGATGATGAGGGGTCGTCCCGATAGTTCGGCTCGAAGAATCTCGGACTCTGCCCCTATGGCCCAGACTTGAAGATCCATTACTTGCCCCTCCATGTGATGTCCTGTTCGTCGGTCCGCCACTTGGGCAGGATGTGCGACTCGGGTATACTCACACAATCCCCCGCGCTATACTGCAGAATTCCTGTCCATGCAATCATTGCGCCCTGATCTCCCGCAAGCGGCGGTGAAACTCTGTGAAAGTTCGCATCATGACGACGTGCCAGTCCACTCAGAATCTCGGTGAGTCTGTTGTTTCGTGCAACGCCCCCGGTCAGGAGAAGCTCCCTCTTCTTGGTATGGGCTACCGCACGTTCAGCAACCTCTGCCAGCATTCCAAATGCTGTTTCTTGCAGACTGAAACAGATATCCTCAAGTCGGACACCGGTGTCGTGCAGACGTTTCGCCGCTGTCATGAGCCCAGAGTAACTGAGGTCCATTCCCTTGACCGAATAGGGAAGCTCATGGTAGGTCGTGCCTTCCTTTGCCCTTTGCTCAATAAGAGGCCCCGAGGGAAAACGCATACCCACAGACCTTCCAAATGAATCAAGCATGTTTCCAAGGGCTATGTCCAAGGTTTCCCCGAACGTTCTGAAACGGCCACCAGCAAAGGCAATGACTTGTGTATTGCCTCCTGAAACATACACTGTTACTGGATCTAGGAAGCCTGATTCAAGACAGCCTATCTCCACATGAGCAACACAGTGATTGACACCTACCAGTGGGACGGAGAGTTTGGCAGCTAGGGTTCGTGCCATGGTAGCGGTGGCCCTTAGACACGGTCCCAAACCCGGGCCTCTTGAAAACGCTATGAGACCTACTTCCCTTGCTGACAGGTGCGCGTCTTTCAGAGCCTCGCTGATTATACTTGGTCCAAGTTCCGAGTGATGTCTGCTTGCTTCGCGTGGGTGAATACCTCCCTCTGCAGGAGAGTACATGTCCCATCGGTTAGAGAGCACTTCTCCTTGCTCGGTGACCACACCTGCACCAAACGAGTGCGCAGTACCCTCCAATCCTAGACACTTGATAATAGAGTTCACCACCTGTATACATTGTGCAGTTACTGTCTTCGTGAAGTCCCCGTGCACAAGCAACAAAGGGTTTATAATCATCGCCAAAGGCTCCAGCTCGAGGAATGCACTGTGTCCACAGAGAAGATTCCGATTAAGGCTCTTGAGGCTGCACTAAACGAGGTTGTTTCAGTCAAGCTGAAAGACCAGAGAATTTTTCGTGGACGACTCACCCGATGCGACATATACATGAACTTGACCTTGGGTGATGCAGAGGAAATGGAGAGTCAAGAAACCAAGGCCAAGTACGGTTCAGTCCTCATTCGTGGTAACAACATCCTATGGATCCAAGTTCCAGAGTGACCTAGTGCTCCCCTTCTCTTCTATATCGTTCTATCAGTTCAACCAGATCCTCCTCCCCTTTCTGTCGGGCCTTCTCTCTCACCTCTTTCAGGAACTCTTGAAACGTGGTTTCAAATCTCTTTCGACTGATGAATGCGAACTCGTCCACTCTACGAAGCTCAACATTGTCGGCACTGATGACAGGAATCCCTGCTGTTACAAGCTCCTCCTCTGCAAGATGAGAAAGGGGTGTGTTCACAATTACCGCACGTATGCCTTGTTCTATCAGTAGTCCCGCAGTCTGCACACCTCCACCGCTGGCATCCTCGAACAAGACGATGTCTTTCTCTCGAAGCCCAACAGTCTTGCAGTAGTCTTCTATGCTCTCTCTACTGAATTGTGGCACCACCTTGACAGCAATCATGTCCCCCTTGATTTCACGGCGCTTCACGCCGCGCAGGAGCTCTAGGCGCCTATGGAGTTCTCCGACATCCCCCCTGAGACGGTCCACTTCTTGTCGTAGGGCATCTATCTCAGACTGTTTCTTCACAACCTCCCTGTCTCTCTTCACTCTCCAGTAGTTCTCTCTGTTGACAATCTCTAGGCTCCTCTCAAGCTCACTCTCCCTGAATCTCAGAAAGTCCACCGTATGCTGAAGGTCTTCTAGCCTTGCAAGAAGCGCCCTGTTCTGTGCTAAGGCCTCCTCTAGCCTGTTTCTTATCAGATCGACTGAAACCTCTTCTGAGTGTTCAGGCATCGGTTCCTCTTCAGACACCTCGGGGGTCTGCGTTCCATGGCGCATGAGCGTCCCAATGGCCTCGTTCATCTGTACGCCTCTGGCCACAAGCGCCTTGAGGTGCCTCCGATCTATATTCAGTCCTTGGCTTCGCACGTGGTGGTCGACCTGCTCCAACTTGGGCAAGAGGCTTCTGTACGCGTATACAGCGGCAGCCAGAGCATCCCTCTCATGTGCATTGGAGATTCGGACCTTGTGAGAGAACTCTCTGGCAGTCTCTTGCTTCTCTGACACCGGTACTGGCTTTCCCGGCGTGTAGATTTCCGTGTCAAGTGTGGCGGCGATTTTTCGAATCATGTGAGGGACTGGCAGTGTGTCCGTGGCAATTATGACTGGTATACCACGTTCATACACCTTTCTGATTATGTCTGCCCTGGTCAGTCCCTTCCGGCTCTCCAACAGCTGTATTTCACCTTCAAAGTCTATCAGACAGATTGCTGCAGTGGTGCCGGGGTCCAGTCCTAGAATGAAGTACTCGGCCTTCGTTTCGCTTGTGACCGTCATGGGTTCCAACGGCAGGAACTCGGTACGTTTCTTGATTGGAGTGACTATCACATTGTAATCTCCTCCGTGCTTCTCTTCTACCAGCCCTCGAATCACTGGCAGCGGAGCATATGCTACAATTCGGGAACTAGAATAGCCAAAGTCAGACGTTCGCACATCAAGCTCGAACTCTATCCCTGCCGTCTTGAGTTGGGATGCTATGAATCGGGTCACCTGCTGTATCTCTGAGTGTATCTTCCTCCTGTAACGGTTTACACTCTGGCCGCCTCGTCCCATCTTCCGTGCTCTTGTGACCTTGACCTCTGTCTGTTCCCCAAAGCACTCCACCAGATAGCCCACACCCATTGACGCCAGAGTCGCAGCAATTCGTGCTGACTGCAGTGGGTCGGGTTTCCCCCTGACCCCGACTCGATATTGTTGTGCAAGAGACCTCAGCGACTTCTGGTGGGGCGGGATTCCAGTGACCTGCACCAGCCTTGTTTCAACCGGGAGTCTGTCAACGAGAGAAAAGAGCGACTTGGCATCTGGAACAATCTCAAATATGTTGTCTGTGGCCAAGAAACGGGGCATCACTTCGCGTACGGTTCTCAGCAGGTCTCTTCTAGACACCTCTGGATACTCTCTCACCACAGACCCATTGTGTAACACAACGCACGCGAACTTGACCGGCGTCTTCGAACGTGGACTGTGAGACGGAAGTACATCGAATCCGACAACGAGGCCGTTCTGACTGTCGACTGGGCTCAGCACACAGACTACTCCTCTGGAGCACCTATAAGCATTCACTCAGTGGTCTTGCGAGTACATCTCCAAACAGCAAGTATAATAAAGCCCTGCTTGAGCAACGAGTCTATCTCTGCGAGGTGTTACAACTGTCAGAAACACATCATGCAAAGGACGATGACTCAGTTGTCCGCATTGGAAGTGCTCTGTCATCAAAGACCCGCCTCAAGATTCTACGACTCCTGCTCGACGGAGAGAAGGACGTGACACGAATTGCCCAACACCTTGGTGGAACCGAAGCCAATGCAAGTGCACAAATCAAGATACTCAGTGAGGCAGGCCTTCTGGGCTGTCGATATGAACCCGGCCAGCATGGTTTGAAGAAGATTTCGTGGACCAAGGTGAAGAGAATCATAATCGATCTCGAGTAGTGTCGGAAATCACCAACAGCTTCCGCTAGGCTGAGCTTCCTCAAGAATCACGGGGAATATGACTCCTTCAGTTAGACTTCCGTGCCAAGATGACTTACACCTACGCTGGCACTAGCATGAAGTGCGGCCTCCAATACCGTTCAATCATAGTTGGACAATCCCGGATACAGGAGCCTTGTCGCTCCCAGATGACGGCACTGTGGTCAATCCTTGAGGTCTTATGAAGTGTCGAGTCGCCCTCCATCTCTGTGTATACATACGTTGGTATGTAAGCACCATGCAATGCATACTCGAGGCCGTCCGACTTCCGGGCTGCTGCGGAATACCAATCGACTCAGGATTGAGGAGTCTAGCCTACGGCGAAGGCGGACCACCAGAGAGGTGGAGTTTCCACCTTTGGATTCTCTTCAGTATGTTGTCTCTTTGATCTGATGTGATTGGTTTTCCACCTCTGCTTCTCAGAAATTTCAGCACAATGTCCATGTCCCGCGAAACCTTCTCGTTCGGGCTATGAGGGTCAATTAAATAGTCCTTTGCTTCTTGAACAAACTCCGCCAAGACTTCTGCTGACGCGCTGCCTGTGCGCAGTTCGCGGACAATCGGATCCAAGACCCTTGCAGCTGTGGCACTGATACCTTCTGGCCATTCCTTTACCTCTCCGGCCTCGTCTGTTCTCTTCGTGCCAACGTTACTTCGGCGTGACTGCACGGTTGATGAGGTTTCGTCAGATCTCTCAGGCTTGATGCCCAGACCAGAGTCTCCCGTGTCCGAGCCTCCTCTGCTCTCGGATAGAGTAACGCCGCGAGCAGAAGGTCCAGATTCCATGTCGCTGGCAGTGGACTCCAATGCACGGCCCATAATCGTTCTCAGTTCACGAAACTGTTCAAAGAGCTCAACAAGACTGGTCTGAATCTCATCTAGCAGTCTGTCGAGGTCGGATACCTTGCTAGCAGTCATGCTCTGAAAGCTTCCCGTATGGCACGTTTGTTTCTGTGTGATAGAACTCGTTTCGCCTTTTGGATATTGCTGATTTCATCTTGGAATCGACGATTGGTCCGTGTGTTCATGCATTCTGACTTCTCTCCGCCCGCTTCAGAGCCTCTTCCAGAGACTCTGGACCCACTGCTGGATTGAAAAGCCTCGTCCGAATCTTTACGAACGTTGGGACCGATACACACTCCCCAACGAAGAGTGCTTCGCCCACCTCCAGCGTAGTGATGGCATCTAGGGATGCTCTGTCAATCCCCTCGCTCGTTCGGCCAATGTGGTCTAGGTCATATGGATTTGTTGTCCTCAGTATTGCCTGGTTGCTACACTGGCTGAGGACAGTTGTTGATAGCTTGACAGGGCGCTGTGAAACCAGACAGAGCAAAGCATGGAATTTCCTGCCCTCTCGTGCAATGGTTTCGATTCGGTCCCTCGGCAATGCTAGTTCATGCCTGCTTTCTGGACAGAATTGGTGAGCCTCTTCGAGCACCAGTAAGAAGGGAGGTATTCTGCCTTGGCGTCGCAGACTCAGTAACTCACCTGCAAGATACGATACGATGATCTGTTTCTTCCTCAGAGAAACAAAGTCGCTCAAGTCAACTAAGGTGAGCAGTCCGGGTTTCACAATGCTACTAATATCGGGGGACTCCTCCTTTCCAAACAGACCTGTGTCCTCAAGACTGGTCAACCAGCTGATCAGCGCATCCTTTGTGTTCTTGTTGATGCTCTCGTCATCACGGACTCTGTCAATCACATCAGTCAGTGTATACCCCTTTCTTAGTTCCTCTCGCATCCCAAAGACCACTCTTCGAAGGTCACGCACTTGCACCGAACTCATGTCTGATACCAACGCACCAAGCGCCTCTGCGGTAAGCGACTGCACTGGAATCTGAAACTGGGGCCCCCTAAGCCTGTCCACCTTGAAAGTCCCCTCTTCCACACCCAGATGCTCTGGCATGATGTCTTTCAGATAGCCGTACTCTCCATGCACATCAATCACGATAACTGCAATCCGTCCCGCCTCCCTCTTGCGCTTGAGCAGTTCTTCCAAGAGCACTGAAACGAAGTATGACTTGCCGGCGCCGCTCATTGCAAGAATAGCGAGATGCTTCGACAGCAGTCTGTTGATCGCAGGAGCGAAGACAAGCTCATGATGACCTATTCTGCCCAGAGCCAGTCCGTTATTGGTGTCGAGTCTTAGAAATGCGGCGAGAGTCGCTTCATCTACTCGCCTGACCACTGAGCCTGGTGACACAGCAAAGTACGGGCGGACGGTTCTGCCGTCGACCCAGAGCCCTGCAACCCCGACTTGTGCCACAGTGTACTGCCACCGGTCAGTCGGGAAGATTGACTTGAGAGGCTCTCCCCGGGACTGATACTCCCTGACGGCCTCTGCATGTTGATAGTATCTATTTGTCCTTACAAGGTCTTGGACCCGCCCTATTACAAGGCCCTCTTCGGTAGAAACGGCGACAAATTGACCTCGTCTGGCAAGCACTTCACTAGGCCCCCCCTCTACCACAAAGTCAAACCTCATGACGTTGGGAGTGTCTTCCGCAGATACAACAGTTCCAAGTCGATTGGGCTGATACTCGTCGGTCATCAATCAACCTCCAAATGGATTCCTGGAGCGTCTCTTCTCCAGCAGTGCATGACTCAGTCCAGACAATGCCGCCAGTCGGTCCACAACCAGTTGTGACTCGTTATTGGTAATCTTGGCTCTCGCATCCGCTTCAAGAATGGGTGTGGGTATCCCATACTCGGGATGCCCCCACGAGAGCGGAAGGATTGCACTAAGTGCCCGGTCTACTCTCTCTGTGCATGTGTCGCCCTGTGTAGCGAGGACCTCCACCCGTATCGGAAGGTCATCCCTTGCCGTCTTGAGGTAGGTTACCCATATGTCCGATGCCCATGCTAAGAGATCATCATCCAGTGAGTTGCTAGTCTGAGTAAACTCCGCCGAGTAGTTGAAGATGAATGTGCGTTCGCCCTCTTCAAGAAACGTGTTGAGAATGTCACAGTCGCGAGAGAACCTGAGCAGCCATCTGTAGTCCACTCCCTGCATCAGCTCGAACATCGAAGGTTCTCTCAGCATATGTGGTAGTATGTCGCCGAGCATGGACACCACTCTGCTCGAACGACTGTCTTTGACAACTCCCACCAGTGTCGCCTTCTTCTTCTTTGATCTATGATAGAGCTGTCTGTACAGCGCCATCACCTCTTGAAACTTCTCATTTACTGGTGACGCACTTGGTGGGCGGTCTCTGGGGTGATACATCAGACTGCCATCGACCAGTATTATGTCTGCGTCAAACTCGTCAAGCACAGCAAGTGTGACTCCCAGCTCTGCTTCGAGGCGTTGCAGTGATGCAAGCTGGTCCATCTCTGTACTAGACAGCGGTTGTCTCACCGCTTGCACTCTTGGTTCCGGGAATGGGTCTGGGAAGAACTCGACATCTGGACCGTTCTGTGGTTGGAACTGAAGAATGACTGCGACTCCCCTTGTCAATATCAGTTCCATCCCCCCAAAGTCTCTTCGGACAAGGCCACCATCAATACCGGCTATTCTGAGGCCCGAGAGGCTAGTGGGCTGCACTCTACTGACTAGTCTGCTTTCAGGGGTGGTGGCAGCCATGACTGCGAACCTTGCCGGATCAATCTGCCCCTTGATTTTCTTCATGACGGCTCCGAATCTTCTGCGCGTGACCTCGACTCTCTCTATCTCCTCTACAAGCTGGGACAGGACCCGGTCAAGGTTGCGATGCAACAGTCTTCCCTCTCAGTTTCTTGTATTGTAGTGCGGCCTTTATTAGCCCCAAGTAGAGTGGATGCGGCTTCCCCGGTCTGGACTTGAACTCAGGATGGTACTGCACGCCTATCCAGAATGGGTGGTCAGTGAGTTCGACCGCGTTGATTATGGTGCCCGTATTGTCGTAGGCCGCGATAATCAGCCCTTTGTCCTTCATCTTCCTGATGTATCTCTCTATCAGGTGGTATCTGTGACGAAACCTCTCACGAGTCACTGTTTCACCATAGATTGCGTGTAACCGGGTGCCCTCCACCAATCGTACTTCATGACCTCCCAGACGCATGGTGCCGCCCTTGTTCTTAGCCCCCCTTTGTTCATCCATTAAATCCACGACTGGATACAGGCTGTCCGGGTCTACCTCCGTAGTGTTCGCGCCCTTCCATCCCATCCTCTTTCTCGCGAATGCAACCGTACCTAGCTGCGCGCCATAGCATATGCCCAGAAAGGGAATCATGTTCTCAAAACTGACTGACGCGGCACCAATCATCCCCTCAACGCCTCTCTCTCCGAAGCCCGGCGTCAGAAGTACACCATCGACATCCCGTAGGTCCTCCGCGAGGCACTGCTCATCACATCTGACCTCGGTCTCAATCCACTTGACTATGACCTTGGCACCCTCTGAGGCAGCGGCATGTGCTAATGCCTCGTTGATGCTCTTATATGAGTCACTAAGAGTGGTGTATTTGCCCGGCATCGCTATGGTCACAGTTTCAGTTGCATTCTCAAATGACTCAACGACTCTCTTCCACGATTCCGACTCGGGTCTTCGCTCCTCCAGATGGAGGTGCTTCACCAGTACTTCTCCTAGGCCTTGCTCCTCAAAAGACAGTGGTAGCCTGTATATGACAGATATGTCTGGATTCGAGATTACTCTCTCCTCAGGTACATTGCAGAAGAGCGCAATCTTGGCTCTTGCAGATGCATCGAGTCGCTTCTCTGCTCTGCAGATGATAATGTCTGGCTGAAGACCTAGTCCCTGCAGCGTGCGTACGCTGTGTTGCGTTGGTTTCGTCTTAAACTCACCAACAGCACTGACATACGGGATATATGTCACATGAACAAAAGCCACACGGTCTCTGCCGACCTCCATCGCAAGCTGTCGCACTGCTTCTAGAAACGGTGCTGCTTCAATGTCTCCTACAGTACCGCCTATCTCCACTAGGAGTACATCTGGTTGCGGTACCTTTCTCACGTTCTCCCAGATTCTCTTCTTTATCTGCTCTGTGACATGCGGTATTATCTGGACAGTCTTGCCAAGAAAACTACCCTTTCGTTCGCCCAGAATCACTGAAGTGTAGATTTGTCCAGAGGTGATGTTCTGTGAAGGGTGTACATCCAAACCTGTGAACCGCTCATACGTACCGAAGTCTAGATCAACTTCGGTAATCATGAACTCGGACTCATCCACAGGATGAAAGGTCCACGTTTCATCAGTGACAAACACTTCTCCATGTTCTATCGGATTCAATGTACCTGGATCGATGTTCAGGTATGGATCGATCTTGACGATTCGAATGCCGAGTCCCCTGAACTGGAACAGCCTTGCGATGGATGCAGTCGTCGCCCCTTTGCCGATGCCCGACAAAACTCCTCCAGTGACGAATACGAATCTCGTTTTAGCATCGCTGTAACTCAAGAGAGGACACCTCCATAGAACGCTGGGCTCACAAGCACGATTGGGACCTTGCGTACTCATGCCGCCATCGTAGGTGTCACGTATAAGACATTCGTTGTTCTGGCATTCTCAGGAAACGATGTGGTTATCGTGTTCAGGAGCCATAGACTCGTGAGAACTTGTCATGCTTGGCATGTGTCTTTAGGATGACACGCCTGCTCAGGACTGCCACATTTTATCAGCGCTGTCAAGAACTTTATGGCTCCTGTTCCTGTGGATTGGAATGCAATAAAACAGATTCAGCTCTTGGATGGCCCCGTCCGATTCGGGAGCGTAAGAAAGAAGAACGTGGAGGCCCCTTGCAGGACCTCCAATGCAACGCGTCCTACCTGACACGTTCTTTAACCAGAATGTCAACCACACTCGGGTCTGCTAGCGTTGTCGTGTCACCAAGGTCGTCCACGTTACCAGCGGCAATTCTCTTGAGAATGCGCCGCATGATCTTGCCGGAACGAGTCTTTGGCAACGCGTCCGCAAACTGAATCTTGGCAGGAGTTGCTATTGGACCAATCTCCTTTCGTACATGCTGCCTTAGTTCTTCCTTCAGAGCATCGGTCTTCTGTACTCCGTCCTTCAGTGTGATGAATGCATAGATGTCTTCACCCTTCACTTCGTGTGGGAATCCGACAACTGCACTCTCCGCCACAGCAGGATGTTTGACCAGGGCGGACTCGATCTCTGCGGTACCCAGTCTGTGACCCGAAACCTTCAGAACGTCATCAAGACGACCCATGACGAAATGGTAGCCATCCTTGTTGTATCTTGCCCCATCACCGGTCGTGTACATCGGGAGACCTGTCTTGAGGTCCTTGTGGTATATCCAGTAGGTGTCAACAAACCTCTTGTGGTCTCCATACACAGTCCTCATCAGACCCGGCCACGGTTTCTTGATGCACAACCATCCACCCTCATTGGGGCCGAGTGGGTTGCTACTGTCATCCACAATCGTTGTTTCAATGCCGAAGTACGGGAATGTTGCTGAACCGGGGATGGTTGAAGTAGCTCCAGGCAAAGGAGTTATCACAACGCCTCCAGTCTCAGTCTGCCAGTAAGTGTCCACGATGGGACATCGTTCTTTGCCAACCACTCTGTGGTACCACATCCACGCCTCAGGATTGATTGGCTCTCCTACGGTGCCCAGAAGTCTGAGAGAAGAGAGGTTGTGCTTATTGACTGGTCCATCTCCGAACTTCATGAGGGCCCTGAGGGCAGTTGGTGCGGTGTAGAACTCGTTGACTTTCCATCTCTCAATCTCGTGCCAGAAACGGTCGTTTTCTGGGTAGGTGGGCACACCTTCGAACATCATAGTTGTGGCACCAGCACAGAGTGGGCCATAGACGATGTATGAGTGGCCGGTAATCCAGCCAATGTCTGCAGTGCACCAGTAGATGTCGCCCGGGTGCCAGTCGAATATATTCAGGAACGAGTGTGCGGTGTACACCATATAGCCACCGGTTGTGTGGAGCACTCCCTTGGGCTTGCCTGTCGAACCTGAAGTATACAGTATGAACAGAGGGTCTTCGGCTCCCATCCATTCAGGCTCGCACTTGTCGCCGACCTTAGCGTACTCGTCGTGATACCACACATCACGGCCTGGTGTCCATGGCACCTTATCGATGCCAATCCGCTTTATGACCAATACCTTCTCAACAGTCGGAGTCTCGGCAAGTGCCCTGTCGGCGGTTTCCTTCTGTGGAACCACCTTTCCGCTCCGGTAATAGGCATCAGCAGTCACGACAACCTTTCCCATGCAGTCATTGATTCTCTCCTTTAGTGAATCGGAGCTGAAGCCACCAAACACGATGCTGTGTATGGCGCCTATCCTTGTGCAGGCCAGCATGATGATTGCAAGCTCGGGTATCATCGGAAGATAGATTGTGACTCGGTCGCCCCTCTTGACACCTAGCCTCTTGAGTATGTTTGCCGCCTTGCTGACCTCCGCCAGCAGTTGCTTATAGGTGTAGGTCTTGGACTCATCCAGCGGCTCTCCTTGCCAGATTAGGGCAATCTGGTCCCCTTTGCCTGCCATCACATGCTTGTCTAGGCAGTTGTACGACATATTCGTGATTCCATCTTCAAACCAAGTGAAGCGGGCATTCTTCGGGTCTGACCAGATGAATCCCTTTGTCGGACGCTTCTGCCAGTAGCACATATCAGTTGCAACCTTAAGCCAGAACCTGTCCGGATTCTCCACTGACTCCTTCCAGATTCTCATTCGCTCCTCGTGGCTCTTGATGTAGGCTTTCTTGACAAAATCCGCGGGAGGTGGGAAGCTCCGTTCTTCTGTACTTGTGACTGTGATTTTCTCTTTACTCAATGTTGGTCACCCAGAATCGTCGTTAGACTTTGGCCCCGTCCCCGTCCTGTGTATTATAAAGGTTATCTCAGGGAGTTCTCACTTGCAGAAGTGAGTTCCCGAGTACGCAGACTGTCATCACCATCTAGGATTTGCTTGAGCGCACACTCCAGGTGCACAAGAGGTTATGACGAATGACACAGCAGCGCGTTCATGGAGCCACTATGTCCTCGAAGACGGAGGAGAAAAAGAGTGGTGGAGGTCGGGAGTTCCCGACCTCAAGATGGTTCTACTGAGCAACTGGTCTTCGCATCTCTCGTAGGAGAAAGGTAAGAGCAAATGCGACCAGTCCAAGAATACCTGTGATGGTGAATGCTAGGAAGTAGCTTCCTCCAGCCAATGCAACGAACTGGCCAGCAACGAGTGCACCAAGTACTCCTGCTACACCATATGATGTGAATACAACTCCATAGTTCTTGCCGACATGTTCGGAGCCGAAGTACTCAGCGGTCGCAGACGGGAACAATGCAAAGTTGCCGCCAAAGCAGAAGCCCACAAGACCCGCGACCAGTGTAGAAACAATCCACGAGGAGTTAATCAATACGACGTAGGCGAAAGAGAACATCGCCATGGAGAGGACGAAGAACATGAGCATGAACGTTGTGACTCTGCCCTTCTTGTCCGATATCACGCCCCATATGATTCTGCCTGCCGCATTGAAAAGAGCCATTATTCCACCCACGAGTGCAGAAAGATACGCATCCCAAGACCCTGGTCCCATGCCATATGGATCTGCGACTTGAGCTGCCTTTGATACATTTCCGATGGTCATGAGTCCTGCGGTTGCAGCCAGTGCAAACATCAACCAGAGTACCAAGAATGAGGAGGTCCTTATCATCTGGCCGGGCATCAGTGACTGTCCAACGCCGTCTGCTACTGCCACCTTAGGTACATAGCCAGCAGGCAACCATCCCTTTGGTGGACTGCTGAGCATCTGAGCTCCAATCAGAACACCTACAAGGTATATCATGCCCAAGTAGAAGAATGGGGTGCCAACAACCCCGAAGATGGCCAACAACCACTGCTCAACAAAATTGAATATGAACGCCCCGCCTCCAAAGCCCGCAACTGCGATGCCTGTGATAGCCCCCTTCTTGTCTGGGAACCAGCGGACCAGTGCAGCTATCGGACAGACGTATCCGAAGCCGATTCCTGCACCGCCAATCACCCCATATGTGACGACCAGGTACAGAGTGCCCGTTGCTTCACTGGGTGCCAAGAGATCTACCTGTGAGGCTAGTATGTATCCTATCCCGAGCAGTATGCCCCCGAGTGTTGCGACTTTCCGGGGCCCCACCCTGTCCTGCATACGACCAGCAGGGATCATGAAGAGCGCAAAAGATGCCAGTCCGGCAGCGAATGGCAGATTCGAGTTCAACGTCGACCATGCATAGGCTCCTGCGACATCTACAAGGAACTTCTGAAAGATTGTCCAAGAATAGATTGAACCGAGACAGAGCTGGACTATTATCGCTCCAACTATGACGATATTTCGATTGGTAACCGATTCTGACATGAGAAACCGACTCTCCTGAGGATTATGGGTTGACAAGCGGCCCTGTGTTCCCCTACTAAAGCTTATCGACCACTACGTTCCCGTATAGAAAGTCGGGCCCCTGAGGAAACTCAGACCGCCTACGAAATCATCACGAAACCACCATGGAACCACTCTGGCATACTCATGCCATTCTGACAGGCGCTCGACCGTGAGAAGAGACACGGGCGTAGACTGCAGTGGTCCTCTGCCCGGCGGCACGTCTGTCGGGAGGATGTGGAGGAGGAGGATGGAGCGGACCGAGAGGCCCAGTAGAGCACCGGACAGCAGACAGTCGCGCGACCTCTTCGAGTGGGACCCGTCTGTGGCCTCCCGGCGTCCGCAGGCACGTCAGGAGCCCGGCTGCCTCCCAGCGTCGAGTCGTCGTGGTACAGACACCGAGCACAGTGGCAGCATGCGACACTGTGAGCATGAGCGTGGGCAAAGACCTCGGCACATATCAGCCTCGGTTCAGCCAACTGGTACACGACCAGTACAAGAATGTCCAACTTCTGGGCAACTGCTCCCAAGACCCCGGACCTGACTTCTGCAACAGACTCGCCAGATGTGCCTTAGTAGCCGTGTTCAGTCTGTCGTTGCTGACGACCTTAAAAGACGGTGTGCACATCAACATACATGAGAGGACTCCTATCCCGGACCACGTCTTCGAAGGTCGCCATTGGTTCACGAGACCTTGCAGACATGGACCTGCATTCACTTGCCGAGAACCGGGCGATTCCCCTATCTATTCGTGAGAAGTACATCCTGGAGCTTGCGCGGAGGCGAGAACCTTGGATGATGCAGTTTTGTGAGGGGCTTCTCGCATCTGCCGACATCGAAGAGTGGTTGCTTGGAGTGACAGCTCTCATCGCAATTGGAACAGGGGACGCGGTGGAGCGCCTGTTTCGGCTGTACAATGAAACAAGTGAACAGGAACGGCCCATAGTGTTCGAGGCACTGGGAAGGACTGTCAGCCCCGAGTACTCACATGCCTTTGCCGCTGTAGCACGGTTTCATGTTGGACAACACCGGGTGGATGTCGAGAACTGGACTGAGCACGCTATAGGCATACTTGAGGCGGTGAGCGGGCGCCTTGCTGGAGATTCACACATGGCTTTTCAGAGAGACTCGGACGCGGAGGCCTAACACTAGTCTGAAAATGTACTGTGCTGCGATTACGAGCTCTAGCTGTGAGGGAGTGCCAAGTCGACAATATCCTTCGCGGCCTCGCTTATTCTGAGAAGACAGTCAACGACGTGCAGATATGTCTGAGACGAACTGCTCTGCTTGGACAGAATCTCACGGTGGATAGTCGAGGCTTCATTCAGCAATTCCTTCTCAGCGGCAATCACATCTGCCACCTTCTCGGTGGCAAAGCTGAAGAGGTTTGAAACTGACTTTGAGAGCATCTCAAGGACCTTTCGGCCCATGGGCTCAATTCGCCTCGTCATAGCCCTCTCAGGAGGAACTGAGGCGGACCGGGCAATCTCCACTGCCAAGTCAGCAATTCGCTCAAGATACTGGATGGCAAGTCTGAAATCAAGAGCCTCGACCGGGGTAACACCCATCTTCTCGGACATGCTTGGATACTGAATTGCGGACCTCAATTCACGGACAATGAGGAAGAACAGTCGGTCCACCTCTTCATCTCTCTGTTGAACGTTCTCAGAGAGAGCCATGTCAGCACGGAGGTATGCAGAGATAGCGTCCCTAATCATTCTTGCAGCAATGAGATTCATTCGCTTCATGGCTCTGTGCACAGGAATTGTCGAGGGGTCCACAAGGCACTGCACGACAATCTCATGGTCATCCTCATCAGTGACTTCCAGAGCCACAAATCGCTTTATGATCCTCTTCAATTCGTCTCTTTGCTCATTTGTAATTGTGTCGGTCGCCACAACTCGTATCTCATCGAAACCAAGCAAGTACTTGCTTGTGATGGACCATCTCAGGTCTGGCTCAAGACCTATGGTGGCAGACCTTGTTTCTCCGCTCTTTGTGAACCGGGGATCCACTATCAGACATCCGTCTTCACGCTCTACAATGATGACGGGGTCGCCTTTCCTCAGATTCTGGCGCGAAACCCAGTCCTTAGGTAAGATTACCAAGAACGAACTGCCTGTCCTTCCGCCGGTCTGCTGCAATCTTCGAATGTCCATCTATACCACCCGGTCAGCACACACAGATGCTAGCTGAACCTCCGATGTCAAGCACACAATGAGGACTCTTAAAAGGTCGTGGTAACAAGTCGGCTCAAGGTGGACCATTGAACCCCCTCCTTCGCAAGAGTGTCCTAAAGCAGATGTTGGTTTCCGGACTCCAGATTGCACCAGATGCACTTGACTACATATGTAGTCTTCCTAACCCGTATGACGCATTGGATGCGGTCATTCGGCGGGCAAAGAGCCTAGAGAGTCTGACCGTGGTCGAATTCGCCTTTGTCAGGGATGTGATTGCAGGGACGGAACCAGACCCGACTATGAAGACACCGAGTGACAGACAGGGCACTCTTGAAGACGAGGTGGACAACCTCCACAATCTACATACGCGTGCTACCCACGAAGAAACAGAGAAACTGACGGTAATCAAGAACCCGGAACTCAAGTACCTTGGATCTTCGGGGCAGGTTGAGGACTTCCTTGCGCTGTTCAGGGACAGACTGCAGCGACTAAAGAAACTGTACAACATGAGAGTTGATACTGCAGGGGCCCTTTCGCCGGGTGTTGCAAAGACACAACATACAGACAGAGGATGGCAGTTGGGTATGAGTCAGGACGGAGAGCGGTTTCGAAGACCGTCCAGTGTCACAGTCATTGGCATGATAAGAGAGAAGAGTGTGTCGCGCTCCCGCAATGTGGTATTCGAGATTGAAGATGCGGATGACTCGATAGTATGCGTAGTCCCCGCAGCGAGAAAGGCCAAGGACAGTAATACGAGCCTAGCAAGGGATGCAAGTGTCATTCTGAACGATGAAGTGGTCTGCGTTTCGGGCTACCTAGACAGAGACAGGAGGATGATTGTGGAGAGAATTATCTTTCCAGACGTTCCTACCACGCCGCAGGCAAGATGGGCCAGAAGAGATGTCTATGCAGCCTTTGTCTCAGACATACACTACGGGAATAAAGAGTGTCTCATAGAGGACTTCCGGAGGTTCCTGAATTGGACGCGGGGCGTGGATGTTGACAGCTCTGACAGGGAATTGGTTGAGCATCTTGAGTACTTATTCATAGCAGGCGACCTTTGCGATGGAGTTGGGATTTACCCGGGCCAAGAAAACGACTTGGCCATACCGGACATCTATGACCAATACGACAAGTTCGCACAGGATATACGGCTTCTTCCGGAGAAGATTCAGGTAGTATGCATACCAGGAAACCATGACGTGAGCAGACAGGCTCTGCCCAGACCTCCGATACCCCGAGAGTTCGCGGAAGGATTGTATGAGATGGAAGGACGAGTGCACATTATGGGAGACCCGTGTCAGATACGGGCAGAGGGAGTAAGCATACTAATCACACACGGGGATGCGTTGGACGATCTAGTGACCCAAGTTCCAAGTGCGACCTACAGAGATCCTGCAATGCCCATGAAGGAGCTGCTGCGCAAAAGGCACCTAGCTCCTATGTACGGGGGCAAGACAGAGTTGGCGCCACTGCCTCGAGACTGGATGGTTATTGAGGAGGTACCAAGCATCGTCCATTTTGGCCACGCACATCACAACGCCGTGGACAACTACCGGAGCGTACAAATCATCAACTCGGGCACCTTCCAGAATCAGACGGAGTTCATGCGCAAGCAGGGCATAGTACCCACACCGGGAATTGTGACTCTTGTCAATCTCAGAACAGGAGCACCGGAAGTGAAAGTCTTCCATGAATACTAGATTGTGTATCATCTCCACACAACTATGCAGGATGCATGAGCACTGCTGCGCGTAATGCACTGGCAAATAGAGCCCGAAATGGCTCTAACACGTTGACACCATTCCGTGCTATGCTCTTGAAGACCGGAACGGAATCAGGAATGTGCAGGTGTTCTCTCAGTCGCTCCTCACTCACAGCTCCCGGCAGGTCCTGCTTGTTCAGCGAAACTACCAAGGGAAGGGAACGGTCCTGGTCGTCAATCATTGACAGCAGTTCGTTCCAGCTTGCCAGATTCTCATCCAGCAGACTCTCCTGGGAGTCTGCAACGAACACCACACCATCTGCGCCGACCATTACCACTTCGCGGGTGGACCTGTAGAAGTCTTGACCAGTCGCTGACCACACATGGGCGGATATCGTCCAACCACTAGCCAAAGGGATTGGGATAGCGCCGAAGTCACAAAACATGGTCCGCCCCAAGGTATTCTCGACTGAAGACAGCTGGTCTAGTCCACTGAGTTCTGAGAAAATCCATCTTATTGAGGTCGTCTTGCCGCCCATGGCGGGGCCAAAGAACACAATTTTCAATGAAATGGTCTTACTACCATAGTCAAGTATCAATTCAGAGCCTCCTTTAAGTACCCCACATACTGTCCACCCAAGCTCCCACTCCGGAGAGTGTGCCACCTTTCACGCAGTCTGAAAAGTCCTCATGCCATTCAGCTCCAATGAACCGCGTCAGGTCGCAGATGTCACCTGTTTCCCAGCCGATCGCCTCGAACAGACTGCGTTCGGTGAGCGCAGATGGTGCGCCCATCTCGCGCGCAACGCGTATTCTTGACAGAATGGTTACCGCGCGACGTGCTGCATGCACGTAAGCACTTACTTCCTCCTCGAACATATCCTTGGTTATCTTCTCGGCCTCATCTCCAAGATCAAGTATGACGCGACTGAGTCCGTCTGCAACATCAAGCCCGCGTAGAGACTTCCCTAACAGACGCCTAATCCTCTCAAGGGACTGATGCTTGCGTGAGAGTATCTTGTTGACTATGCTCTTCTCGACAGCCATGCTGACTTCCACCGGCTTGAGGAGCTGAAACTCGATGACAGACGGGGAGGTGACCCTGAGGACACCACAGTTACCCGATGCTTGGAGAACTCGGCTTTGAACGTCCGTCACAGTTCCATCCGTGACTTTAATCCCCATGGTGCAAGTGCCCAGTGGAATGGCAAGAATCCATCCATTGAAGCACCTAATGCGGTCAAGTGCCAGACGGAGGCTAGACGAGTAACAACAGACTGTGGTCCTAGTGACCTCATAGTCATGCTTCTCTTCTTCCCAAGCAGCCAGAATCTCAGATTCTGTTGTGAAGTCGCGCCAGAAGACCAGTCTGTGACGATGAGGGCTCAGGTTGCCTGCACTGGTTACAACATCATCGACAAGTTCGGCGTCCTGTCCGACAACCAATATGGGATAGCGGTTCAGACAGGCGGTAAGAAGGAGTGAGAATTGACCGCCCATAATCTCAATCAGTTTCAGGACCGAGTAAGTCATGTATCTCGCCTCGCTAGTAAGAGCCCCCTCTCGGGTTCATCAGACAGTAGCAGCTGACGTAGATCCTCTGCAACGGAGGGCATCGTGACCGTCGGGGTGCTAAGTATCCGTTTTGTTTCCTCGATGTAGTGCTTCAGAAGGAGCCGCATTAGTCCAAGCTTCTGGCTGTCACCATCAACCCATAGACTGAGAACACCATTTGGTACCGAGTAGATGAAGTGCCGGATTCGGCTTGTCTCACAGAGCACAGTCTGAAGCCCGCTGTTGCGTAGCGTTCGGACCACTCGCTCGGAGGCGTCATGAAGTGCAAAGGACATCGCCGCCAGACGGTCGTTCGTAAAGCCGTCCAACGAAACACGTACGCCTCCATTGAGAGCAAGAAAGACGGACTCGACCGCAGGAATGCTATCATGGACTTGCCGGAGTACTGCACGCAATGAGGATGCTTGCGTGCGATCCAGTGAGATAATGGGTCGGGACATGAGCTTCTTCACATCGCGACCCTCGACAACTGAGAAGCCTGTGAGAATGCGCTGGGTCTCGTCAGCGCTATACGAACGAAGAGGAGGTAGACGGCCATCAAGGTGCTGACGGAGCAAGTAGGAAACCCGTGACAGGTTGTCCTTCATCTCGATAAACAGAGCAGCAAGATTCACTCGGGGTGCAGTAGTAATCGTCAGGAAGTAGCTCGGATTGCCCGGCAGCGAGGCCAGGAATACTTTGGACGTTTCGGACTCCATCAGCAAGTACTTGAAGTCGCCGTGAATCAGCCTTGCAACGCCGAATATTGCACAAGCAGCTGAGGCCACTGCAAAGACCTCGTCCTTGCTAAACCAAACACCCGCGCTAGCGACTGGAAGCCCGTCTCGCTGGACAAGAACAACGTTCTCCACGCCAATGATAGACTTGATGCTCTGCAGCGTTTCGCCAAGCTCGTCTGCCAATCTTTCGGCCTCTTTACGTGATTTGTCTGGTAGAGAGTCAGAGAGCAGGGTATTTAATCTCCAATAGGATTTGGGAACTCGCAGCAGTGGCCCGGAAGTCAAACAATGCCACTCATGTATCAAGTGGCATTGGAGGACGGGAGGCAGCCGCCCATGGCGAGCAATCTGATTGGACAACTTCTGCACTACGAGGCGCGCGCGTGCATCACTTGGCATGCCAAGACGCAGATACTCTCGCGTGCATAGTCATCCCAGAAACGCGGTATAGAAACACAACCGAGTAGATAAGTGCCCGGCAGGACCAGCTTGCACAATGCATGCCTTCTTGTGCTCTCACACAAGTGTGCTCTCTTCTGCTGTCACATGTGTATCAATGCAGCAGAGGGGACTTCCTGGAATACCTCCCTAGCAGCCCTGCCAACCGCCTTTCGATGCTTGTCGGAAGTATAGACCCGAATCACATCAAGATAGACTTTCATGGACTCGGCTATATTGGAGTAATCGGACAGGTGGCGCGAAACTCTTCGGTCTTCAATCAACTCGTAGACTCCAATCTCCATGGGGTTGAGTTGTCTCGGGTTGTGGGGTACCGAGGGCAGGGTAGGGACGTCGACTATCACATCTTCGAACGGCACATCCGCTTTGGAGGCAATCTCCTCTTGAAGACTCTCTCGGACCTTCCGCTTTGTCAGCAACTTGGAAACGAAATGGTCCTGGGTGTGCAGGACCTTTTCAAATGCGGACTTGTATAGTACTCGAGCGTCGAGAAGGTCAATCATTCGTCTGGCTTCGCGTGCATACTCCGACTCAGAAGGATTCAGTCTTCGCACCTTTGAAACAAGAGACGAGTCATCGATTTCAAGAAACTCCTCCGGCGTCTTGAATCCTGTCAGGTTCAGCGCCTTGTCTGCGGCATCCATCATTCGTACCAGCATGACTTCAACGCTCCGGACGGTCTTGTGATAGTAGACGTTGAGAAACATTTCATATCGAGCGACAAGGAAGGCCTCCAGTGCACCCCTGGCTGCTATGCTAAACTCAATTTCCATGTCGTCGGATATCTCGATGCTCCCAATTAGCCTGTGAATGTCTACCAGACCGTAGTTGACGCCGCAGTAGAACGAGTCCCGGACCAGGTAGTCCATCTTGTCCACGTCAACCTGTCCAGCAACAATGCCACTTGTCACAGAGTCCTTTCTCATCCTTCTGCGTCCGCGAACCAAATCAGCAACCCTAGTCTTTGTGAAGCCCCCTTCCTCGATTATGTCGCCAATCTCGCTCTCGCGGATTATCCATTCAGTGACATCCTCATGGTTGAGCCCGCGGCTCTCAAGCAGTGACTCCTCGAACACATGACTGAATGGGCCATGACCTATGTCATGAAGAAGGCTGGCAATTCGAACCTCCTGAATCGACTCTTTCTCCAAGCCAATTTGGGGGAGCAACCGCTCGGCCATTAGCCCGGCAAGAAACATCGCACCGATGCAGTGTCCAAACCGAGTATGCTCAGCTGCCGGATACACCAGATACCCACCAGACAACTGGCGTACTCGTCTGAGCCGCTGGTACGGTTCTGAGTCGATGATTTTGATCTCCAGAGGGCTGAGCCCTATGAAGCCATGGATGGGGTCGTTAATCTCAGTTGAGTAACCCAAGAGGACCGTCTCCCAATAGTCAGATGTGTGGACTAAAGGACCGCAGTTCGCGAATCAGTTCATCACAGCCCTGAATCTCAGACACACAGAGGGGAAGGTGCATACTGTCCGCGATACGAACAGCAAGAGGGTCCAGGTCCTTTACCCCTTGAAGAATCACCACTGCAGGTTTCACCGCAATCGACGTACCAATCTGACTTGCCTTTATCGCAACCATCGGAGACCTGCCAGTGGACACATTTGTGAGGATTGCACCTCTCTGTGTAGTACCACCATACAATCGAAGGAGCTGTTGAGGAGTCAACGACACGATAGCTTTGACACTGTCAAGTGCAGTATAGCCATAGATATCGCGTTCAAGCAGGCTGCCATGGGTTAGAACCTTACACCTGAGAGCATCGGTGAGAAGTCTGGCAGGCACGGGTACACCAAACTCGCGGCTATCAAGGATTGCATCCGATGCAATCTCAGGCGCCACTAGCTTCTCAAGAGCCAAGGCCACTCTGCCGCCATCTGCAGCATCCATTTCAATCAGACCTTCCACGAACCGTCGGATCGTTTCTACACGGGGCGACTTGCGTCTACCACTCTCATAGTCACTTATGACAGATGGTGACACCCTCAGGTGTCTTGCCAAGTCCTTCTGTGAAATCTGAAAGCGCTCCCGCCATCGTCGCATTACTGAACCAGGGTCCTGTTCGGCCAAGCAGATTTCCCCTGCCATGGCTTCTGCAAGCCTCTGCATAGCCTCATTCTGGTCCATGTGTTCATCAAACGGAAGAGAATAGATAAGAGTTGCCATCGACGGGCTCTAGTCGCACCTTATCGTTTCGCAGGAGGTCCGAATCAAGATGTTCTTTGTCTTCCTCGTTGGGACCGCGGGTTCAGGCAAGTCGCTCCTGACAGCTGCACTTGAGAAGTGGCTGACAGAAACGAAACTCAGTGTGGCCCTGCTAAACCTAGACCCCGGTGTAGAAGACACCCCATACACCAGCGATATTGACATTCGTGAGTATGTGGACTATGACAAAGTCGTGACCAATTTCAGTCTCGGCCCCAACGGAGCTCTCGTTGCTTCGCTCGACATGGCAGTCAGCTATATGCATGACTTGAGAGAGGAGGCGGAGGATACGCAAGCCGACTACATAATTGTGGACTGTCCAGGTCAGATGGAACTGTTCGCATATCGTAACTCGGGCCCGCTAATGGTGAAGGGGCTCAAGGGGCAGGACCCGGCGGTTTCGCTCTATCTGCTGGACTCCAACATTGCCCGCGCGCCCGAGGGATACCTGTCATCAATGTTGCTGGGACTGTCGATTAGTATCAGATTCGGGCTCCCCCAGCTCAACCTACTCAGTAAGTCAGACATCCTCGGCGAGGAAAAGGTTGAGGAGATTGTGGAGTGGTCAACTGAAACATACAAACTGGAAGAGGCATTGACAGACGCAGGCGAGGGACTGACGCGAGAGTTCGCAGAGGCGATACTAAGAATGTTGGATGACCTTGGCGGAGCGACCGAGGTGTTGCCGGTGTCTGCCAAGACACTTCAAGGAGTGGATACGCTCTATGGAGAGATGCAACGTATACTCATGGGAGGGGATAACATAGAGAAATGAGTGTGAGATGCGTTGGATAGTTATCTCACAGTGGTTTCGGGGGAGAACCTGAGTCTGTCGCAAGCAGAGCTCGAGTCGCTGGTCAAAATGGTTGATTCCTCAGCGCGGGTCAAGTGGAGGGGCACGATTGGGATTGTCGATGCTTCGCGAGACCCTTGTGATATCATTCTTAGAAGGGCAGTCTTAGTGAAGGAGTGCGGGAGGATAGTTGCAGACGGTCAGACCATCGACGACAGTCTCAGAGTCGAACCGGAGGATGTCGTTTCTTCGAACGAAACATTCTGTGTGAGGTGTCTTGCTCCATCCGACTACGAACAGAAGAAAAGAATGGAGACAGATGCAGGCGCCAGAGTGGAGAAGTGGACGGGGGCAAGAGTGTCCCTAAAGTCGCCAGACGTACGACTTGTCTTGTTTAAGCTTGAGGACAGAACTGTTCTGTGCAAGTCGGTCGTGTCGGATGCCAGACTGAGGGCAATCGCACGTGGGTCTAGGAGAAAGCCGTTCTTTCACCCTTCAATGATGAATGCACCACTTGCGGGTGTGCTATGTAACTTGGCACAAATCACATCCAATGACGTGGTGTTGGATCCCTTCTGCGGAGGTGGTGGAATAGTATGCGAAGCAGCCATCATTGGTGCTACTACTGTTGGAATAGACCTCAACTGGAAACTCGTTCAGGGTGCTGTCAGCAATCTTGAGCAGTTTGGAGGAAACAACTCCTGTGTCGTACTGGGCGATGCGCGCAGCCTGCCGATAGACCACTTTGACTGTGTTGTTTCTGACCCGCCATATGGCAGAGTGAGCTCAACGCGGGGTGCACAATCAGTGGACTTGGTCAGGAGCATGTTAAATCAAGCAGTCGAAATGGCATCAAGTGGAGCTCGCTTCTGCATATGCGGAGCAAGGGAGATGAACGTGTCCCAAGTCATGAACGAGCTGGGTCTCGATGTGGTCCGGTCTGTCAGCATCAGGGTTCACCGAAGTCTCACAAGGGATATTGTGGTTGCACGACACTAGGTTTCGATCACACGACCCCCTTCCGTGCGAGGGGCTAGCCATGACAAGAGCGCTTCAAACTCCGTATGGCCGTCAAAAGACATTATGATCCAGATTCCACCCAATGGAGGAGTCTCTTCGGAGTCGTCCAGAAGACGAATTCTACGATTCAAGGCAGCCTGCTTGTCAAGGGCGATTCTAGTCCTGAGTCCGTCCCAATTGGACAACAGTCTTGAACGCACCGCGTCAATAATGCGCAACTCATGGACTCTGGAACGAACATGGTTCAGAGACTCTCTTGTTTCGGAACAGTACCGAAACTCAGAGACAGGACCATCTACACTAACCAGTGGAACACTAGTTCCGACTACATTACAAATGGCAGAGCGCACAAGTTCGACGTCTTCTGTTGGATAGACTGGGCAATGAACTTCAATTCTCATCGCGAGTGAGCTCCGTAATAGTCCTTGCCACAAGTTCATTGAAAGACTCCAACGTGCTTTCGTTGACAAGCAGCACATCGCTTAGTGCAATCACTCCACCTATACCCACGGAGATTTCTCTGAGATCCCGTTCTCGGAAGCTGGTCCAGTCAAGTGGGGCATCCCTTCGGGCCCTAGCCTGCAGCCGTTGAAACCTAGTGGCGGGGGACGCATGAACCGAGATGACTGTGATGTCATCTGTGAGTGAACTGAAGACATCTAGCTCCGCAACACTTCTGCAGCCCTCGATTACGACGGTATCTGTTGCGCGACTAAGGATGGCTTCGACGCAGCGTTTGGCTACTGCGCCGGGACCATCCTGTGCCCGCAGCTCCAGCATTATTGTTCTGGTATTCTCTGCGTTTGGCTCAAGTCCTCTTCTGCGGCTTTCCTCGCGGATGACGTCACCCATGACAAGGACTTCGTAGCCGGCAGACCTGAAAGCATCTGTGACCACGCTCTTGCCTGCACCGGGCATGCCCGAAACCACTATGATTCTCATTAGTTCCACTCCGAGCTCGCTCACAGTCGATTAGACGGCGTAATCTCGTACTATAACACGTAGTCTTGGTTCACAGCAGGTCGAACCCGCTGAAGCACTCTGAGCACTATCTCGTCCGTGATGGTGGTTTTTCCTTCACAGATTGCTATGTGCAGAGACTCCTTTAGTATCCTGTCGCGTAGGTCCCGTCCTGAGAGACCCTCTGTTCTTGCAGCTAGCAGCCCCAAATCGGTTTCCAGTCTGAGTGGCAGTCGGGCAGAGTACAGCCGAAGGATTCTCAGCCGGTCCTCGACGTTAGGAAGACCAAACTCAAATACAGTGTCGAAACGGCTTCTCAGAGCGGGATCAATTAACCCAGGTGCATTCGTGGCTCCAATCACAACCACACCAGAGTCATCCGCGTTTCTATCCAGCTCGCCAAGTAATGCAGTCACCGTTTCTGACACATCGCCCCTTATGGACTGAAAGGAGCGTGCGAGACCTATCGCGTCGAGTTCATCAATGAAGACTATGCTGGGGGCGGCTCTTCTGGCTTCATCGAAGAGGGAGCCAATCCTTCTGCTCCCCTCTCCAACGTACACCCCAATCATGTCGGAAGCCTTCGTTAGGAAAATGCGGGCTTTGGCCTCATGTGCTAATGCTCTTGCAGTCATGGTCTTCCCGGTGCCTGGACCACCATAGAAAAGAACTGCACGAGGGGCCCACTCTCCGAGTTTCTGAGGATTATCAAGGTAGGCCAAGATAAGTCTGCACTTTCGCTTCACCTCTTCGTGCCCAATCACCTCGCTAAGAGGAGGACCAGCCGTATACTGAGGAGGCTCGCCTCTAAGAGTCGTCAAATGAATCTCGGTTTCATCAGTAATGACGGATTCATCAGGAGTTGCTGCGATCACTTGGAATGCAAAGTCCGGCATGATGTATCTGTCAAAGAGGTATGCACCGGTCCTCACAACTGTTCCTGCCCACTGTGCTCTAGCATAGTCTACGAAAAGACCTGGGTTGTCAATCTCGAGGCTAGCGGATCGCGGCTCCCCCTTCACCCTGAAGGGATATCCAACAGCATCGAGAGTCACAGATATTGTACGTGGTACTCTGTTAGCTCTTGTCCGGGTCGTCTTCTTGGTGGTTTCATGTGTGGGGGAGGGCAGTTCTACCCCAGACTCCTTCCGTTTCGGCAAGCACGCACACCTCGTTGTTTCACTCTAATGGTGAGTCCCTTTAAGAGTTCCTTTCGGAACACTGTTCCCTGAGATATGAACAATATTCAAGAGGGCTCTGGGTGTCCTCTGTTTCGGTGCCGACAGTGATTCGTGCCTTTCTCAGTGTTGATATCGAGAACGAAGCGCTTCTTGCAAGAATCGAGTACCTACAGAGGAAACTGGATACAGGGGCGGCTCGTCTGAAGCTAGTTGAGCATGACAACATCCACTTTACGCTCAGGTTTCTTGGGGACATATCGGAGGCGGTCGCACAGAGAATGCACGAGGAACTCTCGAAAGTCAGATTCAGCCCTTTCAATATTGACATTGCCGGAGTGGGAGCCTTTCCAAGCGTCAAGAGACCCAATGTGGTCTGGATTGGAGTGCGGAGCAACATGGACCGTCTGGAAGCCATTAAACAGGATATTGATAACAGGCTCGCGGAATTCGGACTCGGCCCTGAAAGGAAGTTCGCTGCGCATGCAACGATTGCGCGCGTCAAGTCAATCACCGATAGAGTGAGCTTTGAGGCCAGCCTGAGAGACCTGTCAGGGGAGGTTGTCGGCACTATGCCTGTCACGGCCTTCAGGATGACTAAGAGTACGCTCACACCGAGTGGACCACAATACGAAACCCTGTGGGAAGTCCGAGGTAGTCCTTAGCAGGACATGCTAGAATGGTGGGTCGGGGGCGATTTGAACGCCCGATCTCTTGCACCCCAAGCAAGTATCATACCAATCTAGACCGTGGGCGGAACGTCCACAGAAAGCTAGACAACCGACCCGTCACATGGGAAGTGGCGCAATGGTAATCAAGATAAAGATTGCTTCAGTGCGGCGAGTGCTCATGAGACCACATGTTCCAATGACTGACACTGGGATTTATGTCCTTGGGAGGACACAGCAGACAGCGAGAGTAGAGTTCCATGACGGCGATGTTGGTGTATCATGAGCTATATGAAAAACACCTAATAAACCCGGGGCATCCTGAGCGCCCGGAACGGCTCGAGAAGGCATTGAAAGCAATCAGGGATTCACGATTACTGGAGAGAGGAGTACAAATGGTTACTCCGGGCCAGATTCCGCTCGAGCGGGTCTATGCCATTCATAGCAGAGAATACGTGGAAGCGGTAAGGCAGAGCTCAATGCGGGGAGGAGCACTGTTTACCCCGGACACCGGGACGAATGCATACACATTTGATGCGGCAGTCATGGCCGCAGCGGGAGGAACCACTGCAATTGACAAAATACTCGCAGGGGAAACCGACAACGCGTACATAATGTGCAGACCTCCAGGGCACCATGCAGAGGAAGGGAGGGCCTTTGGATTCTGCTTTTTCAACAACATCGCTATAGCAGCTCAGTACTTGCTGCAAAGACACGGGATCCAGAGAGTCATGATAGTCGACTATGATGGGCACCATGGGAATGGCACACAGAACTCGTTCTACTCCACAGACAAGGTGCTCTACGTCGGTTTTCACCAAGACGGCCGTTGGCTCTTTCCCGGAACCGGGTTTGCGGATGAGATTGGAACAGGAGAGGGACGCGGCTATAATGTCAACCTCCCCATGTGCCCTGGCGCAGGAGATGACTCGTATCTGCTAGCGTTTTCAAGGATTGTGGAACCGCTGGCTGCAGCATACAGACCCGAATTCATTCTGGTTTCCGTTGGCTACGACTGTCACCATTCTGATCCGCTAACCAATCTGGGAATGACTCTGTCAGGGATTGCATCACTTAATGGGCGGTTGCTCCGCTATGCAGAGGAGTACTCGAACCGAAGGATTGCCTGCTTCTTGGAAGGCGGTTACAATCTTGATGTGGTGTCTGCCGGGTCTGTGAATCTATTGGAGGGACTCGCAGGGCTACCAATAACCGCGTACGATGACCACTACAAAGAGAACCCCGCCTGTTTCGAATACACGAAGGGGCTAATCGATAGAGTAGAGGACCTACATCACGGACTGCTCCTCTAGCTGGTATCGCCAAAGTCGTCTAGGACTGTCTGGAAGGACTCCGCGGAGGACTCCGTATCCGGAGTACTTGAATTGGAGTCCACCTCAAGACCCAGCTGTCTCTTGATTGACTCGGCCACAGCAGAACCAATCGATGGTACTCGTGCCAGATTCTCGAGTGACGCGGAGTAGAGATTAGAGAGCGTCTTGAAACCGCTGCGGTAGAGCATTCTGCCACGAACCCTGCCAATGCCGCGTAGACCGACCAATTCGAGGATGTCTGGACGCACTCCATACCTCAGTCGTACTTTGGTCTCATGCAGAAGTGGAAGAATGACAGAGACTCCCATGAGCCGGGCTATTTCCTCGGCAGAGTAAGCAAGCCACTCTGCAGACTGGGCAAGTCGATGGACATCACCCATGCCCACGTTGTAGTTGTCAGTAAGGTTTCTGTCAGACATCTCGGATATCCAATCCATGAGCAGACGTGCAGTCTTTAGTTCCGACAGATATCTGGAATACTCCTCGGGAAACTCGGAGGCATCGGGGGGCTCAAAAGCGAAACTATCGAGATTCGCCTCCACAAACTCCTCATACTCTGTAAGCTCACCACGACCCAAGTATGCCAAAGGCTGGTCTGGAGTATGACATATCATTTGCAGAATGCTCAAGACAGTGAAACCCTCAGCATTAGGAAGAGCTTCAGCAAAGAGAAGGGCGGTCTCGGGCGATATGTAAAGCTGTGAGCAACGCTTCCCAAGTGGTGTTGCCACCAGTAACCCTTCATCAGTTCGCTGGACCAGTCCAGAACGGACTAGGTACTCGATAGACTTGGAAACGTGACGACCAATCGAAACCGGTGTTGACTTGGTGTACAGAAAGGTGCCGCGAATCAGGTTGTCGATGCCAGTGCGGTCATGTGTCAGGTCAGAGGCGATTGCAGCTAGGAGATGCGTGCTTAGAGCGGACTGTGATGCAAGTCGAGACTCGATTTCTTCCGAACTCGCGCGTACATAGTGATCCATGAGATGGTCGTGTTCTTCGTAGGATCGGGCGATCAGTACTGCCTCACCATACGAGTCATATCCGGGACGCCCTGCTCGTCCTGCCATCTGCTTGTATTCAAGAACTGGTATTGGGCGGTTGCCCAGTCCCTCTTCATATCTCATATAGTCGCGTACAATCGAACGTCTTGCCGGAAGGTTGATTCCCGCCGCAAGAGTGGGTGTTGCCACAATGACCTTCAGAAGGCCACGTCTGAAACAGTCCTCTACGGTTTCACGTTCTTCGTTCGTTAGCCCAGCATGGTGGAAAGCCACACCGTTCCTCAGAACGGAGATTAGCACTTCGGTCATCTCAGGTGCCGCCGGACCTTGCTCAAGTTTCTTTGAAGCATGTAGCAGCTCAAGCGCGGACTCGGCGCTCAGGTGACCCCGGACAACTGATGCAAGCCTTTTGGCAATCGAGACTGTTGAGCGGCGATTTGATGCGAAGACAAGTGCTTGACCGTTCTCGCGGAGCATGTCAACAATGAGATTCTCTACATCGTCCTTGCCTGACTGCCGAAGAACGCGAACACTTCCATCGGAGAATCGAATCTCCCCGTCCAGAAGGACACCCTCCTTCAGTGGAATAGGTCTCCAGTCACTCTTTACCAGTTCAGAGTCGAGCCATGCTGCTATGTCATGGGCATTAGAGATGGTTGCACTGAGCGCTATTATCTGAATCTTCTTCAGTTTCATCCTCAGTTTCGCAATCACCATCTCAAGTGTTGGACCTCGGCTTGTATCGTTGACTAAGTGAATCTCGTCAACAACTACGATCACGACGTCTTTCAGCCATTCAACATCGTGACGAATCAGCGAATCTGCTCGTTCGGTCGTGAGAATGATAACATCCGCGTCCTTGAGTCTTGTGCCCGGGGAGTCGTAGTCACCAACCGACATTGCGGTCCTGATTCCCAAAGACTCGTACTTCCTGAAATCCATGTGTTTCTCGCGCGCCAATGACTTGAGGGGAACGAGGTACAATGCCTTGCCACCCGTGTTGAGAATCGCATTGAGTACACTCATTTCAGATACCAGTGTCTTGCCAGAACCTGTCGTTGCCGCCATGACCAGATTTCGACCAGAAAGCACACTCGTTCGGAAGGCCTCTTCTTGAGGTGGAAAGAGGTCTGAGATTCCCAGACTCTCAACCAATTCAGTTACCCGACGGTTGATTGGAATATCCCGGAGTCGCATTGTTCAACCCTCTTCAGGAGAATCAATAGATCTCAAAGGGACCGCCTAGCTCTGAGCTCGCTTCAGCTTCCCCTCACGTGGGTTGAAAAGAATGCCTTCAGCAACCAGCTTCCGGACTACCTCTTCGGCCCTTTCGCGAGGAAGCCCCATACTCGCAACTCTCTGGAAGAGAGCGTCCTCGCTAACCACCGAAGAACCTTCTGCCTCCAAGTCCTTCATTGCCTTTATGATGATGTCCGATGAACTCCGCTGTGAGGCACTCATCTTGGAAACCAGCCGGTCGATGTCGATTTTTCCGGTCACGCGGTCCAAAGCAACCATTCGGAGTGACTCTTCCATGAGCCGGACGGCGGCCTGAGCGTCTTCTCTTGTCACCTTGTCGCGCAGAGCCATCCTGGCACGTGCTTCCGCCAAGCGCACCAACGCTTCGAGTTGGCGCGCAGTTATCGGAACAGGGGCAGCACCACCCTCAGCAGTCTTGCGAAGGTCGACATAGAAGTTCTCAATCACCTCTGCGGCCTCAGGAGTCAACTGTGGGACCACTTGGCGGTTTGCATAGCTGATATACTTCTTAAGAAACTGGGGGTCGATTGGTGGGGTCTTCTTTGCCTCGGGAACTTTCCTCTGATGCATCCCAAGAATGAAGCGAGCAAGCTCTCTGTCTTTCGTTGCCTCAACCGTGTCGACAAGCACCCAAATGAGGTCAAATCGGGAAAGAATGGTGAATGGGAGCTTTATGTTGTCTTGTACAGACAGCGACGGCTCATATCTGCCAAGTGTTGGATTGGAGGCAGCGATAATTGAGGTGCGGGCGTTGAGGGTGGCTACAATCCCTGCCTTGGCTATGCTTACCGTATTGTGAAGAGTAGTCCCTTGACTGACAAAAGTGTGCTCGGGTTCCACCGTTACATCGTACACATACTCGGTGGCAAATGGGCCCTTGTTCTCCACTGTTTCAGTTTTCTCGACGCGCAGCCATCGAAGGTTACCGTCTAGGAGCGACTCCATTGCCATGATCCGGACTGATATCTGATCAATCTCATTCTGGATGGAAATCCGCAAGTCCTCAACTGCCCTGTGAACTGTGTCAGAGTCCAGACCACCGCGATCCAGACTGCTGATGAACGATTTTCGCCATCCTGTAGTCTTGGCTGCCGTTTCTTGAGACCAGCCAAGAATCGCTCTCATCTCCCTAGGTGACTCTGGTCTCCTCGACAGCGTTTCACTTGCTTTCAGGAGGGCAGCCTTGATTCTCTCAAGATGCTCTCTCAGCAGAGCTCTTGTGACTCCATACCGTTCATTCTTGGGTAAACAAGGTTTGACACAGGAGTCTTGTCGCTCCCTGAAGACGGCACTGGGGTCACTCCTTGAGGTCTCATTAAGTGTCGAACCGACCTCGGGAGTTGTGTGACCGCACAGAAACATATGAGCACCACCCTCCGTATGTCCAAGACTCTCCGCCTTCGCTGCAGCTGCTGCCAACCCTCCGTTTGTGGTCGCCAGACTAGACCAGACCCGTGAGAGTCCGACTCTCCTATAGAGGTCGCCAATCATTGGAACGAAGTCTGGCGGAAATGGGTCGTCACTGTGTACCAATTCAATCGAGTGACTCAGAGCCAGATTGGTCTCGTTGGCATGTGAATTCAGTGGGTCTACAACGAGTTCTTTGAAGACTGGAAGACTATCATGGCAAATGTGAACTCTGAATAGGTCATTGTTAGTGCTACGCACGATATGACTCTGTACCCCGATGCAGAGGAGCAGGTCTTGATAGTCCTGCGCAAGACCCCATGATTCAGTACGATAGCACAATCCCTCCGATTCTCTACTGCCATCGATGAGAAAGGCGGACTGCAAGAAGACTCTTGCGGCATTCTCACCAGAGACAAACAACTGGGGCGGTATGCGCCGGCTGCTTGCGACACTCGTAATCTCAGGAAAGTTCTCTTGCAAGAACTCCATCAGGGCGGATGAAACGAAATGGAATGCCGTATCGTTCTGCATATGGTCGAATCCTTCGAGCCCAAACAAACTACTCATGAGATGTCTTATGTCACTCCGAATGAACTCCGAAGTCGTCGAGAAGACAATCTCTGCAGAATCCTCTTGGTAGACACAGCTCTCTGTAACAAGATACCCAAGTAGACGGGCTACTTCGCTGGTGAGCCTCGATGGCAAACGTGTTTCTTCTGAGAAATGGCGAGATGCAGGGGTCAAGATCAGCTGTGCCCCCGGGTTGTGACCACAGGGCATCTTTAGAGGAGCGGGTACGAACTGACCAACCTTGATGCGGTCCGCAGGTAGTGTTGTCATCGCGCCATCCCTAAAGACGAAGAGGGGATGATTTGGTGTGACCATCACATCTCGGCCGTTGTCGAAGGTTATTCTGATGAAATGGTCTGGCGCTAGGTGCCGGCTGATTCTGTCCAAGGTTGTTTCACGGACTTCATTAAAGTCCGTGGTGTAGATGCCAATACCCATTGATGCAGTATCAAGTATCTCGCAGTTGATGCCCTGTACTACTCGTTCAGGATGCTCTGCAAACAGCCTGTCTACAAAGGGACCGATGGGGGACCGGACTCCGTTAGAGAACAGTATCTCTGTGGATGGATGAAAACTGTGCTGCTCCATGGCCTCATGGATGGCAGTACGGTCATCGGGATCCATCTTGTCAAACTCGTCAATACAGTTGTGCACTACTATGCCGTCAGCAAGGAAATTGTGGTGACACTTGACACGCAGGTCATAGACCCATCCGTCGTAATGCTCCTCCTCAATGGAAATCACCAGGTCTAAGAAGTAGTCGCGCTTCAACAGTCTACAGATCTCGTTAGCAATAGTAGGTGGTAGTCTATCACCCATCAATTCTGCCACATGGGACAGTTGTCGTCTTGAGGGGCGATGCTCTAGAGTCCTGTACACATGAGGGGCATTGCGGATGCCTCTGTGAAGAAACTCTGACGTGCATATTGAATCAAGCAGACTGCCAATCTGGGCAACCTTCAGACGAGGAAGCTTCTCGCCAGAGGACGAAGCGCTGTGAAAGTCATGGGGGACTGACGCCTTTCGAACCTTGACGCTATAGTCCCTGGTTGAGGCACAGAGAAGCTGCACATCTGTTCGCCCGTTTATCCTGATGATGTCAGCACTCTCTCGTTCCCTGAACTGCGCATAAACGTCCAGCCTGCGCAGAATCAGAATGAATGCCAGACTTCGTTGCTTGTCGTTGGAGAACAGAAAGTCAATGAGCACGGTCTTGAATTCCCTGCCGCCTCTTGTTCGACTCTTCACGGACACACGCCCACGCGAGTCGAGTGCTCCCGCGACAAATGCCTTGATGCACTCTTGAGGAAGCAGTAGTGTGTTCATTAGGTCATCAGCAAGGAAATAGTCTATGAGATAGGCCAAGAGGCTCGAGTCTCGGTGAGATGTGGTCCTTTCCGCGATGACGACCTGCGCATCGTTCTCCGATGACACTATCCGACAGAACTCGTCGTAATCAAGGTAAGAAACTGAACGCAGTGCGTTCTTCAAGTTCTCAATCGTGTCGTCACTCGTAAAGTATTGGGGCTCACAGAAGAGGGACCTATGTTCCCGTGCATTATAGATTCCTTCCCCGTGGACAAACCCAATCAGGTAGGCGAGTTCAGGAGTGACTTGATTTGTCTTCAAGAACTCAACACTCTTGCTGGTGCGGCCGTAGCCTAGAGATTTCTCTCTCCATTCTGACATCAGTCCAAGTTGTCTTAGTACTTCCTTCAGCTTGCCCACTCTGAAGTGTTGCATACCCGACAGAATCTGTTTGTCTACTCCAAAGCGTCGGTTGAACTCGTCTAGTGTCTTGAAGACCCGAAGGACTCGCTCCTTCAGAATGTCCTTGTCTTCCTTGTTAAGTACAACAATCCAATCATCGGGTACAATGTCAAAGACATAAATGCAACTCGACGTGTCGCTCAGCTTCAGAGGAGAGAGAATCAATTCACCAGTTTCACAGGAGCTGATGTCCTTCCACTGTAGTGTGTTTCCATCCACCACCTTGTGGTCAGGAGTCAACCTAATCTCAAAGCCAGAGGACAGCTTGGCTCGGATTAGAGGCCCAGAATACCACTTGCGTCGTATCAGGGTGCACTCGTCGTCAATCGATTCAAGACGATCAATGTCGAACGCCTTGACATGCCCTTTGATGGGACAAATCTCGACAATCTCACCACCACTGATGGCACTCTTCTTCAGCGTTTCGTCGAAGAGACTGTCTACAGAAACAATACGATTGTCAAAGATGACCTTCGTGCTTGGATGCAGACAAGCAATGCCTTGGTCTGCGAGTACCAGAGCACCTGCCTCAAGGGTCATCGCACCAGTTTCGGTGTCGTGTACAACGGCTGCAGTAAGACCCGCAGCGGTGGTTCCTTTGCCCGAAGTATACAGTGCTCTTGAGGCCAGACCAGTCACGAACTTTAGCAGCTGACTATTGTGGAGAATCAGATTGCCATTTGCAAGCAAGAAGTGCCCATCCTCGGTACCAATGTCATAGACAGTTGAAACATGGTCAACGTGCTCAATCTCAGTCACCCTATCCCAAAACACGTCAGATGTCGCCAAGGTTTTGAGCGAGGCCAGTGCGAAGGAGTGAGAGTTATCCCGGCCCAGTTGTACAATTCGCTCAACGAGACTCTGCAGGTGTTTCCGACCGATGCTCTGTTTGCGCGTCAATTCCCGGACTTCTTCAAGAAGATTCATTGATGGCCCGTCGCTATGTCCTCCGACAAGCAAGTCATTGGTTGCTTGAGTGCACAGGTCACCAAAGTTCGGGACAATGTCCCTCAGCTGTTCCCTCTGCGAGACCGAGTGTGCGCTCGCGCTCTCAAGATGCTCTCGTATGGAGGATGAAACGAGTCCGATTTCATTCTGGAAGCGAAGCACTTCCTCTCCTGCAATGACGATTGTGTGGCGTTTCCTACTCCTGTGAGACCCCGGTTTCAGTGGCGTCGTACTGACAGATGCGAAGACTCCGAAGGTGGATAGCAGGTCTGACAATTGGTATGCAAGGTCCCTGTTCTCTGTTGCTGCACAGATGCTTGCATCGTCTTCTATCCAGCCACTCTCAATGAAGAAGGTTGATAAAATGGAACGCCTGAACGCTCTTGGTGCAGCCAATAGGAATCCAGGTAGTTTCTTCTCAACTCCAGTTCCAAACAGCGTCAAGAACCATTGACCAATCGTCGGCTCATGTATGTGATTGCCCTCCAGAGAAACCGAAACCAATCCGAATATGCTTCTCAGGTCTGAATCCAGTTGACGCTTCGCTTCAGCGCCAAGGTTGCGGAAACATACCGTACTATTATCGACATGACCTTCTGACAAATAGAAACCAACGACTCTTCCGAGTCTATCATCAAGAGGTACGATTCGGGGGGGCCAAGCACGGTCACACCCCGGTCCAGCCCATGAGGGATTTGGGAGGACAAGTGGAACGGTTGTGCAGCCTTGCACCGACGTCGGAACAACACATGTGGTTGCGACAGGGCAACTGACTAACAACGAGGAGTGCTGGATACGGGACATTTGCCCGGATTCGACACCAAGGACTGAAAGACCGTTGCACGCCAGCGTCTGTTCCATGTTCAGGCCGGTGAAGCCTTCGTCAGGGAGCTCGATTGACCGTGCAATGGGCACATAGGTGCCAATCTCGAGACCTTGGGCAGTGAGAACCTGCAGGCAGCCGTTTCTCAATGTGGACACTGAGTGGTCGGGAGTCATACTCACGGTGCGTCCTGTTGCAGTGTGGATTCTAACCAGTCTGTCTGCCTTATGTCGGCTGACTTCCACTATGCGGGATATCCTGGTCTTGAGGCTCGCAGGACTAATGGACAAGGTATGAATAGCGACGCCTTCTGGTAGTCGCAGCACCTCTGTGCCATTCTCAGAGATGACCATGCAAGAATACCTGCTCAACAGATCATCAATGACCTCACCAATCCTTCGTACATTCCAGCTGCCACCCGAGAATGCTGTTTCTCTGATGAAGACATACTCATTGCCGGAAACACTCTTTCCGGTTCCGGGGTCGCCTACCATCAGGATATTGGAGCGTCCTCTAAGTCTGGTACCATCAGGAAGGACCTTTGAAACACCTCCGAATAGAAGGAGTGCTATCGACTCTTTCAGTGCTTCATGGCCTTGGATTGCAGGCGCAATCGAAGCGCATATGCGCTCATGCACATACGGATCCCGTGACATCTCTTCGATTCGTTTCATATCCTCCGGTGTCAGGTCTATTTCCTCATACTCCTTCTCAGTAATCTCAACTCCGTTCGCCTCTATGAACACGTTGAACGTGGCCAGTCTTCCCCCTTTTCGTGAGAAGTCAGGGGTAGTACGTAGAATACCTGTGATCTTGACGAGATCGCCGGGCCGGGATATGTCTACAATATCACCTTTGAGAATCACATCAACTGAGCGCGGCATCTGTCCGGGAGGCAACTCCTCTGGCGACTCCTGTATGCGAACCTTCTGCCAGTCAACGAAAGTTGATGCCTCTGGAACTAGCTTGACGGGCGTCTTCTCCATGCAGGTGGGACACTCGTGTGGTTCAGTGTATCTCCCGTCCTCCTGAGTCACTGGAAAGAGACCCCTGTGTTTCTTGCAGAAGAACTGAGCCTCCACCAGGAGGGGTTTCACTTCACTAGCACGCATCATTATTCCGCTGATGTGAATGAGGCGACCAATGTGCTTGGACCTGAGAGCTCTCAGTGGCACATGGTCAGGGTAGTTGACTAGCCTTAGCCGTAGGATATCTCGACCTACGCGGGCAACATAGTCTGGATCCTCGACATTCAGTACGGATACAAGTGCTCTGTGTCCAGCATCGAGGAAGGCGTCAGGGTCTTGTTTGGCATCAACAACAAAGGCGTTGTCGAATCCAATCAAGTCTTGAAAATCGACCACCAGTGATGTTTCTTGATACAATGACATGCTACGAATGCGAGACCGATAGGTGCTGTTGCCCTGTTCATCCCTGTATCCCTTCAGGAATGCCTCGATTCGCTCCTGTATGCTGTTGTCCTGTTCATCCATCAAAGCTGCTGCCTCGAAACAGTATGGAAGACCGCGACTGGATGTCCTGTGCCGTGTGTTGTGAGAGAGGTATAGCCGGCATAGAAGCCTTTGCCTATTCAAAGGCGCCTCTAGACAGATTATCCTAGGGCCAACACATGCGTTGGCGGACTTCATCAATCTCTTCCGAATCTTAGCTATTTAAGGTAGTACTACGGAAACGCTGGATGCCAGAAGACACTATTGTTCCATGGCTGTTCTGTGTAGAATCCTACTCTGGTCAGCACAGAATCCGGGCAGTCAATCATTCGCTGTGGCTGTTACTGCCGCCCACGTTCGTTTGCCATTCGGTGAGAAGGGTTGCAAGTTCCTCACACAACCAGAGCTCCTCACTCGTCATACGCTTTCGCATCTCTTGCACTTTGCTGGAAGTGACTACGCGAATCAGCTTCGCAATGCGACTCTCAACCAAGGAGGAGAAGATACGCTGTGTTCTCTGAATCTCGTCGTAGTATGTTTCGGGGTCAAGGGAAGTCTTATCGTTTCGAAACCGCTTGATTCTCTCGCGCAGGGCTGAGTAGAGGAAGGGCGGAAACGTGAGCAGCTCGGATGCACTCTCTTCGGTGTTTGATAGATTCTGCACCCGCCGGATTGATTAAATCGCTTCCGCGGGCACAACTTCGGCCATTCCATGCCGAATCAACACCTCAATCACCCAATTAGGCAGTTTGGCCTCAGTTTTGGACTGGAACGGACCTATGCTCTTGCCACAAACCCTAAGTCCCGGTACGGACTCCTTGAATGTACAGGTCCGCTCTGCGCATAGGAAGCGCATTGTGTGTCGCTCAATGACTTCGGCAGCTTCGCTGAGAACTCTCATAGCAGTCATCACGCAGTAGCGACTCATCGTACTTAAATGGTCATACTTCAGCCCATAGGCGTCCATATAGCGCGGCGTGCAACATAGCAACAGAAAGATAGAGGGATGAATGATGGATATGGATCTCTGGACTGAGAAATACAGGCCGCCAACTCTTGGAGAGATAATCGGCCAGGCGGCAATAGTCGAGAGCCTAACAAGATTTGTAGAGCGGAGAACAGTTCCACACTGCCTTTTTAGCGGCCCCCCAGGAACGAGCAAGACCACCGCAGCCATTGCGCTGGCACGCGACCTCTTCGGGCAATCGTTCGGACAAAACTTCATGGAACTCAATGCCAGTGACGAACGTGGCATAGATGTTGTGAGAAACCAAGTCAAGAACTTCGCAAGATCCCTCCCTGCTGAAGGCGCGCCGTTTAGGATACTGGTGCTTGATGAGGCGGATCACCTCACAAACGATGCGCAGCATGCTCTTCGTAGGACAATGGAAGCATACTCCTCATCCTGTCGCATGATACTCATATGCAATTACTCAAGCAGAATCATACCACCAATACAATCAAGATGTGCCATCTTCAGGTTCTCGCGGTTGGGAGATGATGCCATATCTGATAGACTAGCATATATCTCGCGTAAGGAGAAGGTCAGAATCACATCGGACGGCATCAAAGCAATACTGTATCTATCGGAGGGCGATATGAGGGCCGCAATCAACCTGCTCCAAGCAGCATCTTCAGCGGGACAGCAAGTCACTGAGGATGTCGTCTACAGTATCTCTGGTCGTGCCAACCCGAGTGTAGTGAGAATGATGCTCGAAAAGTGCCGTGACGGAAAGTACGAGGAAGGATACTCAGACCTGAAACGTCTCATCAACAGGGAGGGAATTGCCCCATTGGATCTGGTAAGACAAATACACAGAGAAATAGGAAATATGGGTTACACAGACCTCGGGATAGTAGAGATGCTGGAGATGACAGCAGAGGTAGAGTTCCGAATCGCCGAAGGAGCAGATGGAGAGCTTCAGCTGTCCGCGCTCTTGGCACACATTCACTCGGAGTCGAGCGTCCGATGAACAGGAACGGACTGATTTGGGTAGAGAAGTATCGTCCAAGGCGGCTCAAGGAGATGGTTGGAAACCGCGAGTCGCTAGATCAACTCAACGAATGGATCAAATCATGGCAGTCTGGCGTGCCAGAATTCAGGGCACTTCTACTACTTGGACCACCCGGAGTAGGAAAGACATCTGCGGTGTCAGTGATGGCGGCTGAGCATAACCTCGAGTTGGTGGAGTTCAATGCGAGCGATAGACGCAATAAGGATGCGATTGAAACGCTGGTGTGGAGAGCCGCAACCCAAGAAACCATAGACGGTAGGAGAAGGCTGATTCTACTGGACGAGATAGATGGACTCTCAGGAACCAGCGATAGGGGCGGGACTGCAGCCATAATCAGCCTGATAGAGCAGACGGCTCATCCGATTGTAATGACAGCCAACGATGAGGAGAGTCCTCGGGTCAAGGACCTCAGGAAGTCATGCGAGGTGCTTCGCTTTAATCCGTTGACCACTGATGAGATCGAGGAGATTGTGCGTGCCATAGTTGATTCGGAGGGGCTTGGCACCGAAGAGAGTATCATTCAGAGCATAGCAAGGCAGTCTCATGGAGATGCAAGAGCGGCCATCTCGGACCTAGAGGCGGCCGAGTCCGGACAGTATTCGACTGATGCTAGGGGGTTGCCCAGCCGAGATGTTCAGAGAAGAATCGGAGAATCGCTGGCAAGACTCTTCATGGCCTCTAGCGCGTCTACAGCGAGTCTTCTTGTTTCTGAAACAGATTTGGATCAGGACCAGTTGATTCTGTGGCTTGAAGAGAATGTCCATCTACATCTGGTTGAAGCAGATGAGCTTGAGGCGGGTCTTGAGGCACTCTCAATGGCGGATGTGTTATTGGGGAGGATAACAAGAACGCAGAACTGGAAGCTACTTACTTACGCCTTCGATTTCATGTCCGCGGGGATTGTAGCTAGCCGCACTAAGACTCCGTTCAGACATATGGAGTACACGGAACCGTCTTGGCCGCTTATGGTCTGGCAGGGAAACAAGTCGAGGGAGAAGCAAATGGAGACTACTTCCAGAATCTCAGCGCTAGCAAACATTTCAGAAAGAAGGGCTGTTCACGAGTATCTTCAGACGGTTCGTGATATTCTCTACCATGATCCAGAGCAAAAGACGTTATTTGCAGACTGGCTTGATATCAGCGAAAAGGCGTTGGAAGAGAGAGGAGTTCGTCGATAGCCTCTAGGGTTGCGCTTTGCCGGCCTATGGTTCGAAGTCGGGCCACGATGGTCTTGCGAATCCTGCGGGTAGCATACTTGCTTCTTACGAGCCTAAAGGGCACCACGGTCTCAACAAGGACGAGTGACTCAGGAGGCGCTGGATGAATCCCTCCGGGCAGACTCTGCTGACTCTCCAAGAGAGCGACAATACTCTGGCGGCTGATTTCCTGGTGGCTGTATCTCAGTAAGACTGTCACCAGTTTCCGTACGAGTTTCCACAGAAAACTGGTACCGAAGATGTCTAGTGCGACGAGTGGAGGAGTTTGGATCACCGCGATATTGATGAGAGTCGTCTGCGAGTTCCTCTCACCATCGGGTTTGGCAAGCAACCTGAAGTCATGAGTCCCAGATAGAAGGACTGAACCTTCTCTCAATGCGTACAGATCAACTCTGTCTTGGATGTCACCCAATATGTACCTGTAATGGCGCATGATTACATCAAGACGTGGGTTGAACTGGTCGGGAACCCTCAAGTACTCCCACAGGGATATGTCGTCTGGGAGATACCTGTTGATACGGTCGATGTCAAAGTTCGCGTCTGTTGTGATTTTCACAATCTGACCCATACTGTGGACACCACGGTCAGTGCGCCCTGAGAACTGGACAGTCTTGGTAGAGTGGGGCTCTCCACTCCACCGACTAATCGCCTCAATCAGCTCGCCCTGGACCGTCCTTTGTCCCGGTTGGGCCTGTGAGCCATGATAATTGTCACCCAGATAGCAAAGCCGTGCCGCATATGAAACCAAGCCGGTCAAATCCTCCTATCGACCCCACAACTCCAAAAGGTTCTTGAGCGCACGGGCTCTGAGGTCTTCAAGGCGATACCTGTAGATTCGAATTCTACCGAAGGACTTCTCCTCAACCAAGCCGGACTCTATCAGCACGTCGAGATGACTCTTTGTTGTACTATGATTGAGCCCTACGCGTCTGCAGAGTTCGGAGATGTTCAGTTCATTTGAAACAGCAAGCTCACGAACAATCTTGATTCGGCCTCTGGATGAGAATACCTCATCAATGGTTATGCGGGTCTTGGCATCGGTAGTCATCATGAGTCATCAGCCTTCTTCTGCTCAATGAAACCAACTAGGAAGTCCTCTAGAAGTTCCGCAGGAACATCAGAAAGACCAATCAGGGTTGTCTGTCCTCTTTGGCCAGTGCTTGACCGCTTTGTGTCGATTAGCTCCTGTGCATTCAAGTCCTGAATCCATTCCCAGATCTGTGTGTGTGATCTGGGTTCTTCCGAGTATTCCTCACAGACAAGGTGGTACATCTCTTCAAGTTCACCCATTGTGACGTACGCACTTCGAGTGTCATTCAGTAGTCTAGCCGCTGATAGAAGGAGTAGTTTCGATTGGAGAGGAAGCGCAGCGAAGACCTCCTTACGGAGCTCGGGATGTGTGTCCGCTTTCGCTTGACGAGCATAGTCGGGTATTACTAGACCAGAGCCTTCATGGTCCGCCTGTTTTCCCGCCCGCCAGAGTAGCTCGATTGCATACCTTGCATCGCCTTGCATGGAAGCGATGTCAGAGATGAGACGTATTGTTTCGGTCATCACGGTACCCTCACGAAAGGCAGCTTTGACCCTCGCACTGAGGATATCGAATAGCTGCTCAGAGGTGTATGGTTGAAACCGAAGCACGTTCCGTTGAAGTGTACTGAGTGTGCTGACATCGAAGGTCGATTCATCAAGGGCTATGCTCCGTCCCACTCCGATTAGCGAAATACGCTGAGGTGCATTCAAGCGGTCGTCCATGAGTCTAGTGAGGTCATAGAGGATTTCTGGACCCTTCTGTCGGATGAAGTAGTCGAGTTCGTCTAGTATGAGGAGTAGGTAGCTGTCCTCCGAGTCAAGAGCCTCCACGACCATCTGCAGTATCTCTTCAGGGGAGTGCCCACGCTTCGGAAACTTCGGTCGGAATTCCTTGAGTATCTTGAGATAGATCAGGTATGCACTCTTGTTCACTCTGCAATTGATGTGAATCTTACTGAGCCGAATCTCGCGCCTCTTGGCAGCCTTGACCAACTGCTCTGAGAATCTCTTTGTGACTGCAGTCTTCCCACTTCCCACAGGGCCTTCTATGATATAGCGATGGCTTGTGCGTCCTGGGGAGGATATCATTGTCTTGAAACTCTGCGCTAGCGCCTTCAACTCGTTCTCTCTATGTGGAAGGTCTTCGGGAACGTAGTCAATTGAGAGGAAGTACTCTGACTTGAAGACGCTGCGCTTGATCAATTCGTCTTCAACGTAATCCCTTGACATATCTGACGAAGACTAGACTGAAGCCACACCTTAAAAGGATTGTTGGAGTTGTACGATTAAACGCACTCTTACAGCAGAGATGACCGAAAGTATTTTGTGGCGAGCTCTGTACTCAAGATCCATATCATTGTCACACGGACTCATTGGGGTCATGAAAATCACTGCTCGCCAGTTACATATGGTGGGAGGTACCCCTTAAGTGTGACTGGGAGCGGCAGTGACAGTCTTGAATGGTGCGAGCGCCGGGATTTGAATTCCTGTGCCCGTTCTGCAGTAACGAGCCATCTCGGGTTGGAAGCTTGGGGGGCTTCCGTCCTAGACCATACTAGACCACGCTCGCTTCGTTGGCAGTCCTGTGCATTTCGATAAAAGACTATCGGCCTGCATCGCGTCAGTTTCAACTCAAGCCTTTGATGAACGACTCGTGAGATGGTAGCAGCTGACAAATCACTCTGTCCACAACTGTGTCCTGCTAATCTCTGCGTTGTCTGACCACCTCTTGCAGAACCTCTTCAGACGCTATCTGCGTATTCTGAACGACGGTTCCATCGGACTCTTCTTCCCAAACGTGTTGTGTATTCAACCGACCTCAGCGCTGTCAAGTGCTCACAGATACTAAGGCCCCCCGCAGGGCGTAGGGTGCTAGTCTTATCATGTGTTCCTGACGGACGGTGGACCCGCTTCGCCTCTTCGGCCATCCTTAACATGACATTCACGTCGCCAAATATCAATACTTATCTTCAAGACGATTCGACAGACTAGTGAGAGTCATTGACATGCCGTCAAACGGTGGAGTCACAAGGTTTTGGCAGGGCAACCAAGCATGCGCTGAGGGGGCCCTAGCTGCAGGATGCAGATTTTTCGCAGGATACCCTATCACTCCCGCCTCGGAAATCGCGGAATTCATGGCCTCGGAGCTTCCAAGACTGCATGGTGTATACCTGCAGATGGAAGATGAGATAGGAGCAATATCTGCCGTCATCGGCGCATCCTGGGGTGGCATGATGTCAATGACGGCCACTTCAGGACCAGGGTTCAGTCTCATGCAGGAGAACATAGGATACGCCATTATGACTGAAACACCCTGCGTGATTGTCAATGTACAACGGGTGGGACCCAGTACGGGCCAAGCGACGAAGAGCGCACAGGGAGACCTCATGCAATCGCGATGGGGAACGCACGGGGACCATGAGAGCGTTGTGCTTGCTCCAAGCTCTGCTCAAGAAACGTTTGAGCTGACAGTGAAAGCATTCTCAATCTCGGAAGCCCTCAGGCATCCTGTGATTCTGCTTTCAGATGAGGTGGTCGCACACTCGAGGGAGAAGGTGGTTGTAGATCCTTCGTTGACCTACGACGTAAGAAGAAGGCTCGGACGCAAGGGTGAGCCCCACCAAGGAGGGACTGATTGCGACGGACGGTCAATCATGCCTAGATTCGGCGATGGTCACAACCTGATGGTCACCGGGTCAACGCACGACGAACGTGGGTTTCGGAAGACGTCTGAAGCTAGAATTCATGACTTGCTTGTTCGACGATTGAAGAAGAAAGTGGACGATGCCCGTATGCTATTGGTGGACAACCTGATTGAAGGACCACCCTCGGCGGACTGGGGAATCATTTCCTTCGGATGTACATCCAGAACAGTCGATGAGGTAATGACTATCAAGCCAAGTACAGTTTCAATTAGGTCGATGAAACTGAGGACAGTATGGCCATTCCCAGAGGCAGAAGTCAGAGCGTTCTCTGAAACGGTGAACAGAATACTGGTACCCGAGCTGAATCTTGGACAACTATCGGGAGAGGTGATCCGCTCAGTGCGCGGAAGGGTCGAAGTGGTACCGTTGAACAAGGTGGGTGGTGGATTGATGATAGAACCGGACGAGTTGGTGGCGGTGTTGACAGGAGGGGCGAGTGGCTGATAACTGGAGCTCTGGGAAGACTGACTGTGTTGAGTGACCACAATCATTATGGAGGTTCGCATCCATACTAGAACCCTGCGTGTTTGGGCGAACGGCAGGTAAGTCCCGGAAGAGATCTGAAGGGTCACGTCATGAAGGCCGGGGAGAATCTTCAGAGGCAAGAGCATTGTCACGGCACATGAACTAGAGTGATTTGATGTCCCATGAAGGAGCGTGTGATTGTCGATGAGCACGAAGAATTCAAACTCGTCAACATACTTGCCGCAGTCGTCCCAGACCGTGACTTGGAGGGTAGATTCCTCGCCGTAGTACAGCTCAGGAAGAGTGACCTGAGGGTTCAGAACGCCTAGAACAGTAATAGGACACTCATTCGGAGGCATGATTAGGAAGCCGTGTTCAGTCGTGATGAACACCAAATGCTGGAAACCGAGAGTCAGGTTACAGTATAGTTCGAAGGAAAGTGTTGTCAGCTGGTTCGTGTTGACAGACCGGAGGATGTTGAAATCACCATGAGTATTGGTTATCTGGACGGCAATGGCTCGAGAACTCAGGTTGGAGTGCAAGAGAAGGCTGAATGTGATGTTGCTACCCCGTACTCCCGATAAGCCGTCTGGAACCTCTAACCAGAGGGGACTATACAGGAAGGGAAACAGCAAACTAGATGTGTCTACGATGTGCAGAGTGCTGTTTGTAGGCAGATGAACAGTGATGTTCCGGAAACCGCCTTCCATTCCCGCTGGAAACACCCAGGCTAGCTGGGAGGTGCCATTGAAGTCGCTGACTTTGCGGTCGAGCAGCCCAAGTGAAGAATCATATACCTCAATCAGAGCACCCATGAGGGGATTACCGAATGGGTCTAGGACTCGCACTACGAGTTGAGCGTACTGGCCGGAAACAAACACTACAGGAATGCTGGTCTGGACGGTAGGACTAAACAGGACGTGCATTGGAACCGACTCGTTGAGGGGAGAGAAGAACGTTGACTCTTCCACAATGACCTCTAGGTATCCGATTCCGAACGCGCTAGACGGGATGTCAAGATCCAGAATACAAATACCCGATTCATTCGAAGTACCTGCTACGTGGAGAACAGGCACCCCCTCAATCACTAACCTGACTGACAAAGACAGGAGTCCGGCAGAGCGACCAGTTGTCGAGTCTCGAGTCTGAATCACGGCAGACAATATTGAGCCTGCGACGGGGTTCGGAGTCAGGTTGTAGGTGAGTGCAAGAGGACGGGGAACAACGGATACGTTGTGAGTGCACGAAGCAGCTCTGTACAGGGGATTCGTGGCGGTGATGACTACAGTGTACAGCCCAGGTTCTGTATTGAATGGAATGCTAGCATTATAGAGGCCATTGCCAACAGGGGCAAACGTGCCATCTGAAAGGCCTACGGCCCACTTGACGGAACTACCATCAATTGCAACGCCATGTATGTCCTCATGTTTCACTGTGACATCAACAGAGTCCCAAGTAGACCCGTCGGGGTACTTTCCAATGCAAGTACTCTGGGCAGCATGTACGGTCAACATTGAAGCGGGTGACTCGACCTGTAGCTCAAGCGACTCGTGCAATGGGAGAAAGGCCTCGTCCCCCAGATAGCTGATGCTGAGGTTGTAGGTTCCTGAAGCCCAGTTTTCAGAGGGGAGCATACTGAAGACTCTGGCCGAGGGATCGGTGACGTGCAATCCTGAGTAGACGAGGGAACCGTTCGAGTCGTGGATTTCCACTGTGACTTGCTTTCCCCAGAGACCCACTATGGAGTTGTGTGGGCTGATGACTAGGAAGTCCATCGGAAAGGTGTTTCCTGCCTCAAATGCCAATGGGCTGAGGAAATGGACTACTAAGGGACCACGAGCGATTTGCACAACCACGGTCTTGCCGTCAACCTGGGAGTATTGATCGAAGACCTCGATGTTGAAGACTATGTCCGCAGTGGTCCCAAGCGAACCAGGAGCGGTTTCGTTGGGTAAGATGACGTATTCCGAAGTGAGGAGCTGAGGGCTTGGAGAGGAATATGTGAAGTAACCGTCAGTGAAGACAAGACCCATATCAGTGACTGCTGCAAACGATGCATAACACCAGCCTTCTGGGCTGAAGTCGGCGATTACCGAAGCAACCATGTTGATTGTTTCTCCTACTTGATATGAGAGCTTGTCAGTTTCGAAGTAGCGGAACTCGAGGTAGAGCGCATCAACAGGTTCAATCGCACCTAGTACCAACACAACGGCGATAGCAGAGATAATGGGTCCTCTCAGTTTCAAGAAACCACCATCGTGGTGTGTTGATGATGCCTAAAAAAGGGCACAACATCTTTCGACAAGTTTAATTCAAAAGAACAGGGAGCAGTTCATCCAAGACCACTGATGGAGAGTCCAAGAATGGTTGTCAGACTGAAGGACGCCTTAATTGAGTCGATTGACGAAACTGAAACTAAGAAACTGAGGATTCTTACGGCGACCAGCAAGGAGGGTGGAGCAGTTTTCTCCATTGAACTTCCAGATGTTCTTAGCAGCCGACTCTCTGCTCGTGAAACGGTGGATGTGATACTTGACGAAGAACCTATTGCTGACGGAGACAAAGCTAGAGTCTATGGAGAGGGTGTGGCATATAAGGTGACAGAAGAGGGCACATACGAATTGGTAGGTACAGTCGGAGGGCTGCGAATACATCTTAGTCTGGTCAAGGCTACACCCTCCCAGAAGAAGACCTTTAGTCAGGGCAAGTTCTACTTCGGTTTGTTCTGACGGCTTCGAGAAGGTATTCCATGGTAGCCCGAATAGTTTCGGGCACCTCCGATTCTCGGTAAGCCACCGCAGACCGGTGTATGGCGTTCCATGTGCATCTCAGAGGACACACCACCTAGGCGAACAGACATGAAGTGTATGAAATACAATTAGGAACTCGATGCACTACTGCTTTTGGGTGTGGTCTTTGGTAGACGAAACATGTGAAACATACGGCAGCCCTTCTTGGTCATGCCAAGAGTGCGGCGGGAATCTTGTGATTAACAGAGGTCACGTTGTGTGTGCAGAGTGCGGGCTTGTGAACTCGCGAGAGTATGTCCACCCGACGTATCAGATGGGAGAAAACTATGACAGTGATGGTCACGATGCTACATCATACGTGTCCCTCGGGAACCGGATGCACATAGTCGATGGACTAGGGAGCTACATAGGGTTCCACAGGGATGCGTACTTTAGGGATGCGCACGGTCAAGCTATGTCAGGGAAGGACCAACGCAAGTTTAAGCGCCTGAAGTCAGTCTACAGCACTCGTGTGAGGATTGGTCGCGATGAAGCGAAATACCGTGCTCTGCGAACGCTGAACCACGTATCCAAGCTTCTTATGCTCACGGAACAGGTCCGTGACCGTACTGCATACCTGTACAAGAAGATTGCAGAGTCAGGGGAAAGAGTCAGCAACAACATACTCTTAATGGCGGTGTGTCTTCTGACGGCGGTGCGAGAATTCAGGGAGGGAGCACCGATAACACTCGAGGAGATTGCAGACGTCTTCGAGAAGTGTGGACATAGAGTGAACGTCAGGGCAATTGTCCGGGAGTCTTCTCGACTGAGGTCGCTTACTGGATATTGTCCGTCTGTCAGGAAGCCGGAGGACTACATACCTCGAGTAATATCAATGCTAATGAACGATTCCAAGGTCCTGAGCAAGTTGAGAGTGCGGAGCTGGAACCCCAAAGACTACGAGATTCTTCTTCGCGAGCGAATAGCTCAGGTCCTAAGTCTAATCCCCCCTTCGAAGCGAGGTGGAAGAAACCCTTTCATCTTCACCGTATCCGCAGCCTACGCTGCAGACCGCATGATTGCCAAGGAGACTGGCAGAAAGGCGGCACTAACTCAGAAACTTGTATCAAGAGCAACCCAGGTAGCCGAGTACAGCATCAGAGATCACTTTGGGATGATGAAGGACGCAGTAGAAGCAGCGGCCACACTCGCAGTGCCAAACCAAGCGTGAAGATGCTCTACGAGCATAAGATGAAACATTGTGACGGTTAAGGCGATAGTGAATGACAATGGAAGGTCACACGAGAACCAAGCTGTGTCCCAAGTCAAGGTGCTCAGAATGTGCTGACGCGCCGTTTCCCGATTGCATTGACAATCCCGTGTCAGGTGGAGAAGGTAGGTCGGACTCGGTCATGCTTCTTGAACCAGAGAGAAACACAATACACCTGGCACGCTGGGATGAAATTCGACCAGAGGCGCCTCCTTGGGAAGGGGGCGACTGGGAGTCAGTCTACGTTGAAGGACTATCCCAGAAGAGCGACTTGCTGGACAATGTCATCCGGGCGTACACCGTAGGTCCGTATCTCTCGATCTTCTGCAGGCAAGAGAACTCTGCGGAGAACCTTCACTTCTTCTTCCCACTTGTCCGCACAGCACTTGAGAGTCGGCTGCTAGACACGGTTTGTGCAATGTCGCAGCCGGTGGAATCAGGGCTTCCTCCTCGTAGGATTCCACTTTCAGAGAGAATTCGAAATAGTATGCAGATGAACGAAGCGAGAGTTACTGAGGCACTACCAGAAGTGAGTCATAGGACAAGGGCAATCGTCTCAGAGGTGGCGGCCCATCGGAACACAGCTCTAGGAAGCATTTTCGCGCTTCTGCTCGACGATGATGTGGAGGAAATCTATCTTGACAGACCCGGTCTGCCCCTGTACTTTGACCACAGTGAGCTGGGGAGGTGCGTGTCGTCTGCATATCTGACAGTTTCGGATGTGAGCCGCGTGTGCACGCTAATTCGCTCTGAGAGCAACCTCCATCTAGACAGAGCAAATCCCTCGCTGAAGACGGACATGTCGTTCGGCAACTCAAGCATGCGGTTTTCCGTGGCGCTTCCTCCTCTGAGCACTGATGGACTTCACATGGAGATTCGAAAGGCGCGGTGTAACCCGCTAACAATCAGAGAACTGATACACAATGGAACAATGCCTCGCGATGTTGGGGCTTTGCTTGTCCTAGCTGTCGCTGCCAGATTTAACATCGCAATAACGGGAGGCCCGAGCTCTGGCAAGACGACATTGCTAAACGCGCTTGACATGACAACTCCTAGACACTGGAGAAAGATCTACATAGAGGATGCAGTAGAAAGCAGAGTGACTGAACAGGGGCATCAAGTGAGGTTCAGGGTAGACCCGGTCGATGAGGGCAGGGGAAAGCTCAGCAAGAGCAGTGAGATAATCAAGACCCTTCATCGTTCACCAGACTATGTCATTCTGGGTGAAATACAGAGTATTGAACACAGTCAAGCGCTATTCCAAGCCATGTCAGCAGGCCTGAGAACCATACAGACCTGCCATAGTGACTCAGCTCCGGGTCTGGTGACGAGGTGGATCAACGACCACGGGATCAAGCCGTCCAGTGTGGCCATGATAGACATGATTGTAACATTAGTGAAGCCAGCACCAGGCAGTTCTGCAAGACGGGTGTCCCAGATTGTGGAGGTGCGACGGACTGTGAAGGACGGGGTCGTTGAGTTCCTCGGGCTGAATGAGGTATTCGATTGGAAGTGTGGTGTCCTAAGTCAATCATGGGCAAAAGACGGGGCCTTTCTGATGAGAGCAAGAGAGGCGGGAGTGGGAACGCATGTTGAAGCTCTCAGCAACGTGTTTCGCTTACTAGATGAGTACAGTCAGGGGATTAGTCCAGGGGAAGTACGTATTGGGGAGATCCTGTGGAGCTGTGGAAACCCCATGCAGTTTCAGCACAATCTTCAGGGGACTTAATATCCGCTGGAAAACACGCTGATAGTGATGTATATGAATCTAGACAGAGAAGGAATCCGCACTGACGAAGGAGGAGGTCCCCTTGTTGAGGAGAGTCTCCTCCTTGGAATCGCTGTGGTGACTGTTTCAATTGTCATTGCCGTGATTTTACAGGCAACGGGTTGGGCACAGAACATAGTCAACAGCCTGATGCAGATTCTGCAGGATAGCTGGGCAAACCTCTCCGACCTCTTTGGACCGTGAACCGATACGGACTCTTGCATGAATCGTTCCTACCGGTCACCTTAGGTCTGGAACTGGCACATGGGATGACCTTTTGTGCCGTGCTCGTACGAATCAGGCAGCGCGACAATCCCTCTGCAGATTCGGGACAAGACTTATGCAACAGAGTCACCAATACGGAAAGCCTTATTTTGGGTGAGTCCGCGTCTGGACTCTGCTCCGGACTGGTGTCACTGCTCCGGTAGAGTCATCGCACATCTTTCTGCGGTGTTGCCGAGTGTAGTCCGGCCCAGCATGGAGGACTCTCGATCCTCCGACCCGGGTTCAAATCCCGGCCGGAGCACCATGGGGCTCATTCGACGAGTGACCTTCGAGCGATTGAGGGCAGTAGGGCGATTAGTACCGAGAATAAGATACCAAACGTGAACACGGATACACCTAAGCCCTGAGCAGACATTAGCTGGTCTGGCGTGAACGCGAGGACAACATAGCCAGTCGAACGGGAGAGACAGGACGACTCTTCTATTGAGTAGAGAAGGATGCATTCACCAGGCTTTGCTGGAACAGGGAGAAACAGAGTCACGACGCCTTCATTGTCAGTAGATGAAGTGAATTGGGTCGAGAGCCATTCAAAGATCACCTCCAGACCGGACAGTATGGTCCCGTTGAGTGCTCGCGCCATCAGTTTCGCCCGAACCTCCTGAAGAGGGGCTACAACCGAATAGGATTCTAGCTCCAACAGAACAGGCATGAGTCTCTGCACGGGCAGTGAAAACGAATAGGTGCAACCCAGCTCATAAGCATGGGGATTCAATTCATAGGAGGCCAGAATTGAATAGACACCGTCAGTCTTGGGGGCTGTGATGGTGAACCTTACCACGCCCTGCCCATCGGTTGAACACACACTTGTGTTCTGGGCCTCTAGACCATAAGCGACCTGTCGACCTACGAGAAAGCCGCTACTGCTTGAAAGACGCAAACAGACAGTGACGGGCTGGTTGGGAGATGCTATAGAGATGATGCTGCTGTTTAGAAAGACGAGGAAGGGCTGAATCCAAACCTCAGTGTAAACATGGACTGTCGAGTTGAACAAGTATGGGTTCGAGAGGGTAATGAGAAAGCCTCGTGGACCCACCAGTCCATAGACATACACGACCGCCTCACCAGTGGAGGTAGGACCCAATACACCGGATGAGCTGAATCCAGATGCAAGGTCTAGCACGGTGAAAGGAAGTCCGGGCAGACCTCGATTGAAGTCATCAGTAACACTGATGATGAACGAAGAGTTCTCTCCAAGTACGAGCCTCTCCGAAATGGAAACATTAGTTCTGGCGTTTCCGAATACAGACAACTCCAAGGATATCGAGCAACCACTAAAACGTTCGTTGCCCAAGTACTGCAATGATAGAGTGTGGGAGCCCAAGGTGAACTGTCGGTCAATTGTAAGAACAAACAGCACATCGCCAGAGGAGTTGGAGGAGGTTTCAAGAATCCTGATGCCGTCAAGAAAGACTCCTATCGCTGAAGGGGGAGCACCTTGGAGCTTCGCATGCACATTGACTGACTCATTCAGGAGGACATGAGTCCTGAGTTCAGAGGCGATTACTAGCGAGGTTTCGAGCCGCTGAATGGTGACTGTGAGAGAGTCCTCTGCACCCATCAGGAAGAGGGACGCATTTCCGGGATAGACAATTCGTATCTCATTGTCGCCCAGAGTGTACCAGTTATCTAGACATGGTATACGAAAACCAATGTAGCCCGTCGAATTAGTAACGCCCTGTGCAAGCATCATGTCATTGCCATAGACTTGCACAAGCCCCCCTATGATTGGAGTACCCGAATCATCCAATAGAGTCACTGTGAGCACAATGTCATCACTAGGGGCTAGAGCAGAGGTCTGAATGTTTGAATGAACTGTGGTCCGAGCGAAGAGCAAGAATGTAGATTGCATACAGCTTGGCCAGAGGGCAAGTGACTCGTTTCCTCTGAAAGTAGCATTGATTACCGTGAAGCCGAGAGGATGATTGGAGGCTGGAGTCCATAGAATGCTCGCACGACCTTCATTGTCAGTTATACCAAAGCCAAGATACTCATTGGTGGTTTCATCAAAGAACTCGACCCTTTGATCGGGAACAGGATTGCCATATGTACCGTTTTGAAGAAGATATGCAGCGAGTATCACATCCTCGCCTCTCACGACGACGAGTTCCTCGTCTGCTGCAACACCGTCAACTCCACCACCCAGCATGAAGAGCACCATTGCGACAAGCCCGACGATGAAACACCTCAATCTCATGGTTTTGAATCCAGCTCCCTTAGCATCTTTCAATCGTCGAAACGTCTACATCCTTGGAATGAATCACGACTGAGTGCCTCGACAATAGAATATAACCTCCTACAATGCGCTACGGGCGGGTAGGAGGTTTGTGGGGGTTCATATTGCTTCGTGATGCACCGAGTGGTGGAGCCTTCACGGACCCAAGTCACCTGAGCACATCAGGGGCGGATGGCACAACGAATGACAGACGGAGAAGAACGCACGGGGACAGTCCATTCACGGGGTCAGCGATTTGACCTCCAGATGGTCCCAAGAATCTGCTGGCTTCTTGTACTCGCATGCACCGGGGTGTATTATGTCACCGCGTACCTACTCCCTCTGGGCGGTATGCTTGCGCCCCCGGCCTACGGATTCAAGTACTCCTTCGAAGTGATCATCGTGGTGGTGCTGTGTGTCGTTTCAATGTTGAATGCGGCAATCTCGAATCGCGCGCATGATACCCGGACAGAAGTTCAGGACGACATCGTCTACTTTCATTTGGGCAGCAAGTTCTTTGGTACAACTGCTCTGGAACTGACATCAGTCTCCTCTTCAGTGCAATATGAGACTGATGCGCCACCACACTACAACACGAGTATGTTGTTGGCTATGCGAAGCGGAATGACAAAGGGGACCGTAACAACCTATGAGGTTGGCGTATCAGGTGGCGAACCATTCGTCCGGCTCCTAATATCTGCGAAGTCCAGCAGCATGGACGAAATCAGGGAAACACTGAGAAGAGAAGCAATGAGGCTTGAGGCGGTCTTGGTTGCATCACTAGCCAGCGTCGAGATCTCCCAGATAAGGGGAGAGTCTCTCAAACAGGTCATCTCAGAACACCTGATTGATGATGAGGGTGGGGCAGTCCGGGGCAGTACGGGAGCACAGGCAGAGGGTACTCTCCTAATCATTCTGAAGGGCGTTCCTAGAGTCACGCCAGCTGTTAACCGCTCTCAGATTGGCGCTCTTCTGTCCAGTCTTCTCAAACAGGGTTGTGAAGCAAGGTTCTCGTGCACCTTTTCATCTGCAGACTCTCGTCGAGAGAAGAGAAGACTGGAAGGAGAGTGGCGAGCAATTCGGGACAAGGAGAAGAAGAAGAACGACTCCCTTGGGGACCAAACTCGCAAGCAACACCTGCTGGACAGATATCAGACAATTCAGAACGAGGAGGGGTGGTTTGATGTGTCATCCTACATGATAGTGAGTACGAGAGAGGCTTCAATGGGAGGGGTTCAGGACGGCGCCATTGGTCTAGCCCTATCCATCTGGGGCGGAAACGGTCTCAAGATTGCAACATGTACCAAACTCAGTGAGGCCTTGAAGTATAGGATGCTAACAAGGCGACACCTTAAGCCCCAGAAGCTATATGCCGATGCACTTGCAGCGTACGTGAACACACCGAATGAACAGATACCTGTTGTTTCAAGCACCCCTCCACCCACGTTTCCGATACCTCACAAGTCGCTGGTGGACAACGAGATACATGTCGGATGGACTGTGTATGGGAATCGGCTTCTGAATCCGGTCGGGCTCAAACCCGAATGGCTTAGGGAACATGTGGCTGTGCTTGGTGCCACCGGGACAGGAAAGACCACCTTGGTAAAGCGAATCATAGCCGAGCTCAGCACCAAAACGAATGTGCCTTGGTGGATCTTTGATGTGAAGGGTTCAGAGTACACCGAACTGGCAACTGTAGGTGCAGATGATGTACTTGTCCTAAGACCTGGCATTGATCCCGCGTTCACAATAGACCTCGTCGATGCAGAGGTGGATACACCCCAGTCCACGTTCACCATTCTTAGAGAGCTGATACGCGAACGCAACACATCGTCAGACTTGTCTCCAGCGATGGAGCGCCTGCTGAAAGAGGCAGTCATGGACATGGTGGAAAGGGGAAAGGGGTCGGGGTCTGCAGAAGCTCTGGTAGAAAGCGTGAGAAGACTCTCGGAAGAAGACCGCATCGGAGTGATGACCAGAGACGCACTGCTGAACAGACTTGAGGTCATATCAGGGGAGCCCCTCGGAAGAGTACTGAGAGGGGGTCAGGACGCTGTCAAGATATCTAGTCTCTTGGGAAAGCGGGTGATATTTGACCTTAGACATATAGCTCGCAGTGGAGGTATGGAGGCTGCGAGACTACTGTACAATCTGGTTGCCAAGAGGATATTCGATGCTGGCATGAAACGAGGCATATCTCCGGGACTTCGTCATGTTGTTGTACTAGAGGAGGCAAGCAACCTGATTCCCGAGAGTTATACAAGGTCTACTGCTGCCGATGTCACAACTGGCGAGTCCATGGTGATGCTGCAGAGAGCAACGGGACAAGGGGTCATTGTTGTATCGACTCGCCCCAATGTATCATCCAATGTGTTGGCAAATACTGCAACCAAGTTTGTGTTTCGCCTGCCATATGACAGCAGTCTGGGAGCGAAACTCCTGTCAATCGATGAACATCAAGAAAGGCATCTCAGATCATTAAGAGTGGGTCGCGCCTTGGCATCCATTCCTTCTCTGGAAGCATTCGAGGTGTCCACAGAGCCCTTCAATGTTGAACAGTACCAAGTTGAGGCGCCACGTTTGCCATCCGAAAGACTGCAAGAGGAAGCCATTATATCACGGTTCGATTCACAAGCATATGAGGAGGAGTCACCCGAATCGGACTTGGGAGTCAAGGATGAGGACCGCGAAGGGAAAGTATCCTGTGCATCAGAGTCTCATGCTAGTCCACAGGACTCGATGACATCAATGGTCGTGCCAGAGGGAGCCACTGAGATTCGCAATCACATTGCTGCATTGTTGGCGTCAAAGACCTATGCGACCGTGAGTGAAATCCGCCGAATGCTCTCAGCCGTGGACTCCTTTACAGATGACGACTTTGCAGCACTGGTTCATGAGATGGTGTCAAAGGGGAGCATAGTGAGAGAGGCCATTCCTCTTGTTGAGGGCGGCTTTGTCTATGCTCTGCCAGGAAATGGGCATAGAGCAGTCAAGCGCGTAATCATGGATTACATACTTGAAGGACTAGGGGGTTGCTTTGAGGTCCAAGAGAAGGAGTTGGAGGATGGATGCAGTCAATTACTCGTTGACGACCATGCCATTATCGTGTTTCCCGAACACCTGAAGACAACGTCGATGGACGACACGGTGGAGCGCATTCGAGGTCACATGAGTCGTTTTGGAAACGAAACCGCGGGGCTCATCGTCATTGTCAGGGGCAGTGTTGCTGCCGCAAAGCTGAGGGAACTAATGGACAAGTCGGATCAGTTTGATGCTGTTGAGGTAATCTCAGTCTTCCCCAGCTCGCTCGACAAGGCAGTACAGGACTTGGTACAGCGAGCTGGGAGAGCTTCCGTGGCGAGACAAGAGGAGACAGAGGACTCTTGCGTGGCGAGAGAAGAGATAGATACGGATGCTCCTAGTCAGATCCAATCATACTGTGAGGTGGAGCCTACAAGACCAGGAAGCGTACAGCTTCGTCTCTGGGCGGGTCTACTGCAGGACTTTGTTGAACTCAGAGGTGGCCAAGTCAGATGGGCGGAGGCGTTGGAGTTCATAGAAACGACTGCTCGCCAGTCAAGTCTGCCAAGAGCACTACCTCTCAGCCGGAACTCTGGAGAGAGCGCACTAAAGCGATTACTTGCTGACGAGGTCCTTGTGGCAATTCGAGCAGGTGAAGACAGAAGACTCATTAGTCTTGATGAGGGGCTTTGGGTGGTCAACGGACCTACCCTCACGAGTTTGAGGGAGAGCGTGGTCCAGGCGCTTCAGGACGAGCTGAAGCACAAACACGGTCCAGTCTGGAGGAATCATGATGAGTATGATCTGTGTTCAGGCGGCGTATCGTATATCGTGTTTCCCACGCAACACCAGCTGAACATGGTGATGAGGATTGGGAAGGGAGAGCACTGCAGGAAGTGCCACTCGCGTAAGACCGTTTGTGTTCTCACCGCTGCAGAGTATGGAGGAGATGATGCAGTTGCTACACCAGAATTGCTCCTCAGGACAGTGGAGGAGGGCCTATCTGCGGTGGTCCTCTAGTGTGCCGAGCTTGATTATTGTACATACAGTGTCCCTCCCAGCGAGGAGGTCGGCAAGACGGTTCGCAACAGCAAGGTTGAACACAGCCACTTTGGCACGTTGATTGGTCAAGTGCTTCAGTTCGAGAATCTTGTTCTCCATCCCGCCAGTGACATCAGTCGATACTGAAGGACCGGCATGCAAGGCCGCGTGGCCGATCTCGTCCATATGTAAGACTGGAATGAGTCGGGCAGCAGGAGTCAACCGAGGGTCTTGGTCATAAACGCCGTCCACATCAGTACCAATCAACACTGTATCCGCCGCGAAATGGTTTGCCAAGAGCATGACCAGTGAATCACCGCTGAGTATGGATGCGCCCCGCTCGCTATCAAAACACACATCGCCATGTGTCATTACCACGAGTCCGGACTTAAGAGCACAGCTGACGCGTTCCATATCAAAGAGCGATACGGTTCCGTTCTTCAGCTTAGCAATAGAGAAAGGGGCCAGTGAGACCACAGGTACACCTCGTCTGAGAAGCGCTTCTTCGATGCTCAGCGATAGGATGTTCATGTTGTGTCGGATATGGGGTATTCCAGCCACTAACCTTGCTGGGGTGGTTGACAAGTCTCCGAATCCGTAATTGTGCGCTGGCTGATGTCCGTGAGCACCTCCTCCAAGCACAATAATCATGGGCCCATTATGTCCTGCCAGTTCCGCAGCGAGTCTTTCAACTACAGGTTTGTTGACCTGCGGAGGAGTCCGGTCCTTGAACGTGATTACAGATCCTCCCAGCTTGACAACAGTAAGAGAGCGCACCGCTTGCACCAAACTGGTGGTTCTTCGAGCCGCTTATGGAGGTTCCTGTACGACGCTAGCGAATGTCAGCTCCAGCCAGTAGGACTCGTCAGGTATTGTTAGCCAGCGCAAAGTCAAGACACAAGACAATCTTTTTATCGGAATCAATGCAGGAGGGCCGGGGCACCACTAGTCTGGAGCCGTGCATTACATATGACGCAGAAGGCAAGAATCAGACTGTCTAGCACGAGCACCGAACACCTGGACAGCGTATGCAACCAGATAAAGAGGATAACTCGAAAGACCGGTGTTCGTATGGCAGGACCGATACCACTTCCTACGCGTCGCATGGTAGTACCCACAAGAAAGACCCCTTGTGGAGATGGAACAGACACTTGGGACAAGTGGGAGATGAGGATACACAAGCGGCTCATTGACATAGATGCAGACCCCAGAGCAATCAGGCAGATAATGAGGGTTAGGATTCCTGATTCAGTATACATTGAAATAGAGCTTACTGGCTGACAGTAGGCGCAAGCTCCTTTTGGGTTGCCACATATGATTTGGGCTGCGAAGAACTCAAGAGAGGCATCAATACATGTGTGGCATAATCGGTGTGGTGCAGGACAGAAACAATGTAGCGCCGTTCCTTCATCAGGCTCTGAAGCGCCTAGAGTATAGGGGTTATGATTCAGTTGGAGTGACCACGCTGTATCAAGGGGTCTTGTATACCAAGAAGGACAAGGGGAAGATTGACGAGGTCCACAGGAAGCTGAACTTGGATGACCTTCCCGGGTCAACAGGGGTGGGACACACTCGGTGGGCTACTCACGGCATACCATCACTTCACAATTCTCATCCCCATTTCGACTGTAACGGCAGAATTGCAGTTGTTCACAATGGCGTGATTGATAACTTCCTTGAGATAAGGACGGAACTGTTGAAGAGAGGGCACAGGTTCGAGTCTGAAACGGACACTGAAGTGATACCACATCTTCTGGAGGAGTATATCAGTGAAGGATTGGACTTCCCGGACGCTTTGAAGCGAGTGACGGATAGAATTGAGGGGACGTACGCAATTGTCGCAATGTCGGTTAGTCACCCGGAGATGATTGTCTGTACCCGAGATGGGAATCCACTTGTGATAGGCAGGAGTGAGGGGGCAACATATGTGTCATCTGATATCCCCTCATTCCTGCCCATGACTAGGAACATGATTCTCCTATTGGACGGAGAGATAGCAGTACTCACATCAAAGGGCGTTTCAATTAGGAAGCTCTCAGATGGCACACCAGTAGTGCGAGACCCGATTATCATCAGCTGGACTGCCGACCAAGCCCAGAAGGATGGATATCCCCACTTCATGCTCAAGGAGATACACGAGCAGCCAGAGGCCATCAGAAACACGCTGAAGATCAGGGATGACACCCTAGACGCAGCTGCGCGTATCATCCATGATGCCAAGCGAGTATACCTTGTGGCAATGGGGACGTCTGGTCATGCTGCAATGGCTGCCAGATACATGTTCGCCTCACTGTCGGGCGTGGTGCCAACGTTTGAACTTGCCAGCGACTTCCCCGATACAGTCTGCGAGTCACTGACGGGCGGGGACTGTATTATTGCTATTACACAATCTGGTGAAACCACCGATACCATAAGCGCGGCGAAATACGCCAGAGGGTTCGGGGCAAAGGTAATCGCTGTGACCAATGTAGTCGGCAGCTCAATCACACAGGTTGCGGATCATACGATAGTGACCCAAGCAGGTCCGGAGATTGGAGTTGCAGCAACGAAGACGTTCATAGTCCAACTTGTAACGCTATCACTGCTGTCGATAGCGCTCGGAAGACTGACCGGGTTCAGGACCCTAGAAGAATTGGACAAGAAACGACAGTCACTTGAAAGGATGCCTGAAATCGTTTCTGAAGTCATCAGGAGGAACGAAGAGCATGCAAGGACGGTGGCAGGAGTGTACCATGAGGCTCCGAGCATGTTGTTCCTGGGGCGAGGAGTTTCAGTGGCTACTGCGTATGAGGGGGCTCTAAAGATGAAGGAGATATCGTACAGTCATGCAGAGGGCTACTCGGCAGGCGAATCCAAGCATGGCCCCATCGCACTAGTGGAAGATGGGTACCCAGTGGTGTTTGTCGCTCCAAGAGATCAAACGAGGAATCGGATTATTGGCAATCTCATGGAGATGAAGGCAAGAGGTGGAAGGGTCATCTCAGTCATAGAGCGAGGAGATTTGGATTTGAGAGGACTCTCCGATCACTTCTTTGAGATTCCCGAGGGAGTCGAACCGGAGTTCTCTACAATTGCGTATGTGGTGCCGCTCCAAATCCTTAGCTACTACGTGGCTACCAAGAGAGGATACGACCCGGACATGCCTAGGAATCTGGCGAAGTCGGTCACTGTGCTCTAGGACCTTAAATAACGAACTGAGGGATAGACTACCGGGAAACCAACATGCCATGCACGTTACTCAGTCCATTGGCAGACTTTGCAGACCTTATTGCCGCCTACTTTGCCGAGATCTGGGGGTTTCTGATGTTCATAGGCAGACTGTCAGGAGTCATAATCATAATGACCGGGGCCATACTCTGGTTCACAGAGGTCAATGCCAACAGGGGAAAGGGACTGGTTTTCAGCGGCATCATCCTCTCAATAGTCGTCCAGTACTTCGCAACGTATCCTCCAGCTTTCGTTATCGGATAGCATCTGCAGAGTCGGACTCACAGTAGCTGCCCAGCAATGGCTTCCAGAGCGGTTCGAAGCCGAATCATATCGTCGATAGAGTTGTAAACATGTATAGAAGCCTGAACCACACCGTCAGCTGAGAGTGTATGAACCAGTGGTTGAGCACATAGGAAGCCACTCCGTACTGCGATGTCAGATTCGTCAAGCAGAAGAGCGACATCGTGACAATTCACATTGTCTGCAGTCTGATTGCCAACGTTGAAGGAGAAGATGGTCCGTTCGCTGTGGTGCGTTCCGTAGAGTATCAAGCCATCAATGCGCCCCAGCGATTCGGACATCAGATTGGAGATGGAGCGAATCTGATGTTTTATCTGTCCCACACCCAGACTAGAAATGTAATCGATTGCCGCAGAGAGACCTGCGACCCCAGGAACATTGACAAAGCCGGGCTCAAACATGTCTGGGGGCAGTGAGAAGTCGAAGGAGTCACCCTCTACATTTGAAACTGCAGAGCTCCCCGCAATCCCAGGGCGAATCGCCATGCCTGCTTCATCACTCATCCACTGTATGGCCAGTCCAGGGGGACCAAGAAGACCCGAGTTCGCCGAACAGAGCACTATGTCACTGCCGACAGACTGAAACTCAAAACTCGAAAACCCCATTGAACGAGTCAAGTCCGAGATCACGACACATCCCTCCTCGTGGGCTTTCTGGCAGAGCTCTCTAATGGGGTTTAGGTCTCCTGTCCCAGGTGAAACAGGTGAAATCGCAACCAGGCCGGAATCCTTGTCAATCATCCTCGTTGCCGTGTCAGGGTCCAAGGTGCCATCTGACCTAAGTGGTATAGTTTCCAAGCGGAGTCTCAGTACTTGAGCAGCCCTAATGAGCGGCGCGACAACATCATGGTCCTCAGTCTGTGATACTGTTATCTTGGTGCGTCCCGTGCGTTTCCAATCATATCCATAGGCAACAGAAGCAACAGCCAAGGCAACAGAATGCTGAAACGAGAGCAGTCTCGGTTCCGTCCTCGACAAAGCCGCAATTTTGGCTCGACATTCCTCGACTGTGTTTGCGCCCTCAACTGCAAGTCGATGAGCCCCTCGTCTTGAAGAGACTGCCTTCGTTCTAAGAAAATGAACCATAGCGTCTATTGCCGGGTCTGGCATTAGACAAGTGCTGGCAGAATCGAAGTACGCAAGAGAGGGTATGTTGCGAAGGACCGGGAAGTCCTTTCGGACATCAAGAGGAAGCGTCATAGAGATGATTCCAGTACGCTTAAGCAGGGTGTTTAGCTTTAGTACTTAACCGTGCTGGCCAAGAATGCAATAGAAGGAGCTCTCATTGTCACACACGACGGGCTCATATTCCACATAAAGGGAGTAGTCCAACCCGAGAATCGCATCGTTGCATACCTCAGGTATCTGCCCGATGAAAGAGGGGACAGGCGGTCCTTGACAGGTGTTAGATACGTAAAGATTAGCTCTCTAGAAGGTGCAGAAAGAGTAGTCAAAGAGATGTATCCTCAGTATATCTGGAAAGATCCCCGTCAAGGACGAGAGATGCAGGCGGTACCCATGGAGAGCATCGCGTACATACTTGACCCAGTCGATGCTCTGAACAGCATGAGAAGCGAAGGACCGTATCTTCGGGGGATTAGACGCGACGCTCTGGATTTGGCTGAGAAACTTGTGGAGGCAGCAGGAATAGAGAGGGAACACATGGGAATAACGGGCTCACAACTTGCGGGACTAGAGAATGAACGGTCAGACATAGACTTGGTTGTGTATGGTGAGAAAGCTGCGAGGAAGCTGTATGCAACAATGAAGGGCGAAGCGCGAGTGAAGGGGGTTCATCGATACGCAGGTAAGCGGCTCATTAATCATGTACTCTACAGATGGGGAACGCTTGAATCACTGTTTGAAAGGATGAGAGAGCTCGAGGAGAGAAAGTGTCTGCAAGGTGTCTTTCGAAATCGTGACTTCTTCATTAGAGCGGTGAAGAAGGACGGCGAACAGAATCGTAGATATGACTCTACTGTAGTGCGGTACGAGGGTCAAACCAAGGCCATGTGCAGGGTCATTGAGGACAAGGATTCCATCTTCACTCCCTGTGAGTACATTGTGACCTGCAAGGAGATACCGGATCTGAAACTGGTCGCCAGCTATCGCGGCAGATTCACTGAACACGCTGTCAAGGGGGAGCGCATATTGGTGGAGGGAAGACTTGAGTCAGTAGAGTGCATGGACTCTGGAGAAGTCTTCAAGCAGATAGTTCTGGGAGACAGAGTCACGGACTACATGGTTCCAATCAAATAGAACCGAGTCCGGCGACAAACACATCAACATTCATTCACAGTTGCGGTGTGTGAAAGGCGCTCATCATGTGAATACACGTTCCTGAATGAAAAGTCTCGTGCCCCTGTGCAGTGAAAACAGCGGTCATAGTAGCCGTTTTTGTGTGAATGTGTACACCCCGTCACTTCCACTGGAAATCGGTAAGCACGTCTGTTTGCGTGCTGCTTTTGATTCACAGGCATGGAAGAACAGTGAATTGCATAAGTGGAGGAGAATGTGGCTTGTGGGCAAAACAGACTGATTATAGCACTGCAGAGTGGAAATGGAGCCCGAATAGCGCGCTACTGATGTTAGGCGATGGACTGCAGAGGACTAGGATTCGATATGGAATTATCGAGCGAATATGGTGATATTGCCAATTCACATACTCACACTTATGAAGAGAAAAGGACATTAGTAGTGTGAATGAGCTAAGTAGCATAGTGAGTAGTGATAGAGATGCCTGATGCGGACCGTACGAACTACGTCTATGAGTTCACGTACAGTGCCGGTCTAGGTCTACGAGAGGTATTTCAGTGCAAGTATGTGACACCACTCGAGGCACTTTCTCGATTCAAGAGAATCGTTTCTCTCACACAAACAGCATTTGACTTTAGAATACGTGTCTTGGACGAGGTATCGAAAGAAGAGTCAAGCTTTCAGGTAAGTGGATCTGTGGATGACATGCTTGAGAAGTTCGAGGTCTTCCTGGAAACTAGTACAGGATATAAAGTGAGCAGAAAGGCCGAGGCAGTAGACAGGACAGAGTTTACCAGTGAGGAATCAATGAGCAACTACGAGAAGATGCAGCTCATTGTGTACGCCTCGTTCAGGCATGGAAAGTTCTCCTCGCTCGATGTAGCTGAGATATACGAGGCTACGTTTGAAGAGGAGCTGCCCAAAAGCACAGCGTCGACATACTTAGCAAGGTTCTACAACGAGGGCCATGGGCATTTGGAGAGATACGGGAACCGCTCTGGCTACACCTATCGTCTGAGAACCGAACTTCAAGAGGTTCAGATCGAGGTGGAGAAAGCAGAAACCACCTTGGCTTCGATGCACCTCGGCACCAAGAGGTAGAGCGCCGAGATACTTGGCGATTGTCACTCTGCGGATACAGAACTGGTTTGCTCTGTGAATGTGATTCCTAGGGATTCGAGCTCCTCTAGGACGGGCCCATATATCTCGGGCATCACAGGCCTCTGCACTCCCACGAGCTTGATACTGCCTTCAAGTATCATTCTGCTTGCGATGGCGACAGGGAGAGACACAGTACGAGACATGGAACTTTCCCCGTGAGGTATCCCATAGTCAATCAGCGTGGACGTCAGTCTCTGACGTCGGTTGGGATACCTGATCACAAAGTCATGATGCATGACGATCATGTCGCGCTCACCAGGGGAGTACTGGAGCTTCTCTTCAAAGAGATGGCAGAGTGCATCAAGAGGTGTACTGACTTCAGAAGGGATCCTTGTTGAGCTAAACAAGCCAAGCCATTCTAGTCTAGTAATCACTGGGTCAGTGATAGGGACACGAAGACGGTGTGCGACTTGGGACTTGAGTCCCTGTTCCTTCAGTCCGAGCAGCTGGGATAACATCTGTGCATAGGTGGTGTTAGTGAGGTCTCTCGGAGTCAGGTCGAGTAGACCGAGCTCAGATACCCTCTTCATTGTATTACACCATCCAGTGTTTCTGAAGGTGCCCCTCAGCATTGTCTTGGTTTCGGGAATACCGTAGATATCGATGTACGACATGCTATCTCGGTTTGGGTAGCCCTCGAATACTCCCAGACCTGGCACCTCGTACAGATGGCAGTTGTCGAATAGAACCGAACCGGGTATCACAACCTCCTTTCCATCCAAGAGGAAATGGGCGTCATTTCGACCTGCAAGTAGTACGCCTCTGGGACTCCATGACAGCTTGTAGCCCAAGGGGTTGTTGTTAGCATCAGGAGCTGGAAGACCACCAGTGAATGAGGTGAAGCTCTCAATCTTCCCCCCATCACGGTGAGCAGCGTGTATTATTCTCATTGCACTCATGTGGTCGATTCCGGGATCCACACCGCACTCATTGAGGAGAACTATGCCCGCATCTTCTGCAGCACTATTGAGTTCCTGCATCTCCTTGGAGATGTATGATGTCGTACAGAAGTGCTTGCGATGACGAATAGCCACCTTGGCCGCCCTAACATGATAAGTATATGGCAACAGAGAACACACAAGGTCTGCTTCACGTGTTAGTTTGTCTAGGAGGCGGTCATCTCGGTCTATGTCGAAGGCCACTGCCTCGGCATTCCCGCACCCCTGAATGAGTTGCTCGGCCTTCTTCAGTGTTCGGCTGGCCACAACAACAGAGTATCCATGTTCAGAAAGATAGCGGATGTACGGGCGAGCCACGAGGCCTGCCCCCAGACAAAGAACTCTGCTCATTTGATTTATCACCTATTGTAGGAACTGCTGTAAGTACTGATACCTGGGAGTGAGCTGACCGCGATAGACAATGACAGCGTCTTTGAGCTCACGAGGAAGTGACAGTTTTTCGAAGGGCACCGAGAAGTCAGCATTGGCAAGTGCAGGGACAAAACCAAGCAGACTCGAGCTGAAGGAGGTGGAGGACTCTCGTGGCAGCTCGCACGGAAGGTTGTCAACAGCCATGACAACTGGACCGTCACCCATGACCCCCGGAACTGCGACATCCTTGTCAACTAGGTATGTAAAAGTGGGCTGGGCAGGGTTGGTGGCATATAGCGTAAACTCGATTCCTCCTTGGATGTCACAGGAGATGTCACCAATTACCCGCAGTCTGCGATTCTTGGCTCGCCAGTGTGACTTGATGAACTCCTTTGTGAGAAGACGTGGATACTTTGCAGACCAGTAGATGCAGTTGACAAGCACAGTCAAGTATGGAACGTGCCTTTGAAAAGTGCCATGATACTTGACAGATCCGTGGTTATAGTAGTCTTGTAGGTCGAACTCATTGGAAGGGTTGATTGGCTCAACCATGTCCTCCTCCTTGAAGACGCACTTGTAGAGGGTGTTCGGGGATGACTTTAGACTCGGGAGCTCGTGGGGTTGAGCAACTTCATGAGGAAGGATATCGAAGAGCTCTTGGGCGCCCTTCGAAACATTGCCATAGCCGGCAAATCCCACTACAAAGGGGAGCAGGTCTTTCGGCAGGCCTTTATCAGAAATACGGTCAGCTAACGCCTTGAACTCCTGCTTCAGCTCAGGCAGGCCGCGCAACTTGCGTGTTTCACGCATTTCTGCGAACGGGTTTGGTGCGACATTCTCATACTTCAGACGCTCACCAAGTGCCCTGAGTGTGTCGGAGATACCTGCCATGCCAGCCCAATTGCCGAAGAAGACCAGTCTCTTGCCCTTGTCATCTACAATATGCTCATAGTCAATTAGCGTGGCGCCAACATCCATTACTCGTCTCAGCATTGGCATGTTGTGTGTTTGGCCCTTGGTCACATGACTGAAAAACATGTACACCTTAGAAGGTTCGAAGAATTCCATTGGCATCTCCTTTATGCCAAGTATTATGCTGGCCTTGCTATCAATCAGGGGAGAAACGAGTGCGTTCACACTGGAGAACTCCTCAACGGGAAAGGCGCGTTGTGTGCTTGGTTCTACAACGAATGAGAGGCCGTGATCCGACGAGAGTCGGTCAATGTGGGCTGGAATAATGGGCACACGAGCCTCGAAAGGCTTCTCCTCCTTTCTTATTCCGATGACATTCAATGCAGGGACCTCCACCAGCGGGAGAGCGATGTGTGGGGACCAGCAGAGCCTCGCTTTAACCTTTTCATACGAATCACAGACACATAATACTCGTAATACCAGCATTCAAGACGGAACACGTGGTCGTAGTAATGATATGACATGAAGCGGGTCATCTATATCTATGACTGCAAGAAGGCTCGCGAATACAATGCTAGGCGAGTGGCGTTTACAAAGGAACTGTACGGGTTCGTCTACAGCTGGAAGACCCGAAGCGGAGTGAAACGTAGAAGAAGACCCGGTCTGTTGGAAGCGCATCCGGGGACTGAGATCGTATCTGACTCAGCAGTTTTGGTGCCCGAGGAGGCCAGAGAGTCATTCGACGCGTTCTTCGCGCGATACAGTGACATACTGAAGGTTAGCAATTACCTCGTAATGGAGGAACGCAGACGACCCGAGTCGCAGAACACGTGTTCCACGCTCGACTAATGCTACTGGTGTACGAGAAGACGACGAGTGGAGGTAGTGGTGCAAGGCAAGCTATGGTTGAGGATCATAGGGTGGGGAGGAGGAAGAGGTTGGACGCTCTGGTTTCGAGTGGAGGGAGAGGATACCCCTGTGTTTCCAGTGGAGAGCTTGGTGTGTTTAGGTTCTGGTGGAGGAAGAAGGTATATATAGTGGTTTGTTCATCTGTTCTTTATCTACATTTTCTATATTCCATACTATACGTCTGCGGCCTCAACATTTCATTCCTTCTCCACTGGAAACCGGGGGGTGATTTGTCAGTTGGAACACGTGGTCGTAGCCCGCGGCAATACCGGAAGACTATTACATATCTTAACATCCCCGCCAATCGAAGTCTGTGTACGAATTGAGTGACCCTGGGGTATTCTGATGAGCAAAGCAAGCACCCTACTGCAGAATGAAGTCGGAAGGCGAGTGTTGCTTCTCGCGAATGAGTCAATAGCTAGAGGTGTACTGGAGGCTGGTGTCAGACTAGTCGCATGCTACCCCGGGACCCCGAGTAGTGAGATTGGCAATACGCTATCACAAATGTCTCCTAGTCTTGAGAACTTCTACTTTGAGTTCAGCGTCAACGAGAAAGTGGCGCTGGAGGTTGCAGGGGCCGCGGCGGTATCAGGTGTTCGCTCGATGATGATTTGTAAGGGGCCTGGCCTCAATGTGGCGGCCGATCCACTGCTGAGTCTTGCATACGTGGGGGTAAGGGCTGGCATGGTCATTGTTGTTGCGGACGACCCCAGTATGTGGAGCTCGCAGAATGAGAATGACTCTCGTTACTATGCTCTGATGAGTAACACGCCGATGTTTGAGCCGTCCGATCCCGAGGAATCAAAGAGTATGTTGTTACAGGCCTACGAGATATCCGAGAGGCTTCAGCTGCCGGTTCTGCTTCGGACAACAACAAGAGTGAATCACACTCGAGCTCCTGTTGAGCTTGGCCCAATAAGAGACCGACCTGACAAGGTGGAGTTCCAGAAGGAGCCCTTCCGATTCGTCCCCATCCCTTCAGTGGCGAGAAATAGGCATCTTTGGCTTCTGGGTCAGATCAAGGTGGCGCAGGAGATTTCGGAGACCACCCCCTTGAACTTCACTGTGGGTCAGGGCAAGCTGGGAATCCTGACCAGCGGAGTAAGCTACTGCTATGTGCTTGAGTCGTTGGCCAGCATGAACCTGAACGCAGAGGTCCTGAAGCTGGGAATGACTCATCCTGTTCCGGAGAGAATGCTTGTCGAGTTTATGAGGCGTCACAGACAATTGGTGGTTGTGGAAGAGCTCGAACCCTTCCTGGAAACACACGCTCGCAGACTCGCACAACTTCATTCGGTCGACGTTGAGATACAGGGGAAAGAGCAAGGCTACTTTCCACGAACGTATGAGTACAGCCCGAGCATAGTACGCGATGGCCTAAGACGTTGTATTACTGGTGATACAGCTACAGACCTGCAGAGGACTGAGAGGACAGATACGGGCTTAAGCAGCCTTCCTCCTCGTCCTCCGCTGCTGTGTGCTGGCTGCCCACATAGAGCAACCTACTATGCAATCCGCACAGCGACCAAGGGCAAGGCTATCTACCCCAGCGATATCGGGTGCTACACACTGAGCATATCTCCACCTCTTGAGACCGCGGATCTGCTTTTCGACATGGGTTCGTCAATCACTACTGCGTGCGGCATTGCTCAGGTCACAGGTCAGGATGTGGTTGCAACCATTGGCGACAGCACCTTCTTTGCTTCTGGTCTTCCAGGTGTTGCCAATGCAGTATACAATAGCCATCCAGTCTGCATAGTTGTACTGGACAATCGAACGACTGCAATGACCGGTCACCAACCACATCCTGGTACTGGTCTTACTGGTATGCAACAGAAGGTTGAACCCTTGGACATAGCCACGGTGTGTAGGGGCCTTGGCGTGAAGAACGTTCGAACAGTTCGTCCGTTTGCTTCTCTAGCGAACCTTGTAAAGGAGGTCAGAGAGCTGGTTTCGTGGGTTCGCAATAACAGAGCCCCTGCAGTGCTTGTGTCAATCGAACCCTGCGCGCTCATTGCCGCCGCGGAACGTGCCCGCGCGGGAGTGCGCATCTCTCCATACTACGTGGACCCGGAGACATGCACTGCATGCAAGAGATGCTTGAACCGACTCTCTTGTCCAGCCATGTACCAAGACCCTGAGTCGAAGAAGGCTATGATTGACGAGACTATGTGCAACTTGTGTGGGGTCTGCGCCTCAGTATGCCCTCAGGGCGCAATCAGGCAGAAGGAGTGAATGTTGCTTATGGCTGCTACACGTACTACGGGTAATACGACGCAGAGATCTGATACGGTGATCACCGGCGTGGGTGGTCAAGGAGTCTTGACTCTAGCCGAGTTGCTTGCTAAAACGGCCATGGCTGAGTCACACAATGTGAGAGTCGGGGAGATTCACGGTATGGCTCAGCGCGGAGGACATGTCATGTGTACCGTCAGGATTGGGTTGGGGGTTAGAGGTCCAATCATTGATGCTGGAACTGCAGACGTCCTCGTCGGTTTCGAGCCTATTGAAACACTCAGAGAGCTGCATCTCCTTAGAGAGGGCGGTCACGTCATAATGAACACACATGTCGTATGCCCTGTCGCGGTTTCCATGGGTACAGTCGAGTATCCTCCCCAGGATGTCGTACTATCCAAGCTTCATGCTCGCACGAGTAGCGTGATTCATTTCGATGCAACTGAGATCGCACAACAAGCGGGCAGTACTGCGTCGTTGAATATCGTCATGATGGGCGCAATCATAGCTTCTGGGGTGGTACCCGTTCGAAGGGATACGGCTCTGGACACCATCACTTCCTCCTTTCCCAGCAGGTTCAGGTCAGTGAATGAGGCGGCTTTCAGTAGCGGCTTTGAAATGGCCCGCCGAGCTTTGTCAACATAGGCGAATGCTGCGGTACTACGCGTATTACCCGTATTCATCTAAACGGCAAGCTTCATTGCAGCCACTGCTGCTTGGCCTACAGATACACCGGGGTCTCCTGGAGCAACTCTCGTATGTACAAGAGGTTGTAGGCCACGAGATCGCACCCTTGCAACTACTGCATCGGTCACTATCCTGTTAAGGGCGACTCCACCTGACAACCCGATGTGAATTGTTCCAGATTCTTCTGCAATGTCGCAGGCGAGCTCTGCCAATCCATCGCCCAGGAAGAACTGGGCGGCGTATGCCAGCTGGGCCCTAGGCACACCCCTTTTCATCAGGTCATGGATTGTGGTCAATGCCGCGACTGTGTCTAGTTGAGTTCGTCCATCAGTAGAGTGGTATTCGCGCTCTATCCTGATGTCCGTAGGTCTGGCCGCCGCCTCAAGTTTCATCGGGCATTCGCCGTCGTAGCTGTTCTCGGAGCAAATCCCGAGAATGAGGGCTACTGCATCAAGGAACCTGCCTGCACTTGTGGTGGTCACTACATTGATGTGGTGTTTGATGGATTCAGCTATTATGGAGCAAGTCTCCTCTGTCACGGTGAGTTTCTCGGCAATCCGGCAGCCTCGCAGTGAGCCAATGATGCTGTTGTCAAGGTTTCTGCTCATCAATGCGAGCAGAGTCCTAGCAGGATACCTTGCAGAGAGGTCTCCTGATGGTATCTCCCACTCCATGAGACCCCCATCTCTATGGAATCGGGAGAGTCCTCCTGTCAGAATCTCCCCTCCCCATGCATTTCCGTCGGCTCCGTATCCATACCCGTCAACGGTGATACACGTAATACGGGTATCAGCTGGAAAGCCGTGGTCCAATACTAGTGCTGCAAGGTGTGCGTGGTGGTGTTGTACTCTGAACAAAGGCACTCCCTCCAAGGAGGCCAACCTCTCTGCATATTCGGTGGTTAGAAACTCAGGATGAAGGTCGCAGGCTATTCCGCTTACTCTTTCCACGCCTACCAGACGCTTGACATGTGTGAGAGCTTCTGAGAGGAAATCAAGTGTTTCAACCCTATCTCCATCTCCGATATGCTGGGTCTGATACAGGACGTTGGACTTCAGTATGGACCCAGTGATCTTCTCCTCAGCGCCCACTGCAATGACGTCTGTTTCCTTCCAAGATGCCATCAGGCGAAGCGACTCTGGTGCATAGCCACGTCCTCTCCGAATGAAGAGCGGTTTCGATCCGACCATCTTGATCACAGAATCATCCACTCTTTGACTTATGCGGCGGTTGTGAAGAAGAAAGTAGTCTGAAACGCCCTGCAAGCTGGAGATGATTGTCTCTGGCTGGATGTGCATGGGTGTTCCTGAGTGATTGGCGCTTGTCATTACAAGTGCTGGTTCCCGTGAGTATCTGAAGAGCATGTACTGTAATGGCGAATATGGTAGCATCACGCCTATAGTGTCTAGTCCAGGCGATATGGCTTCAAGTGACTCGTGCGGTATTACCGTTGATACGCGTAACATGGTCTCATAGTCATCTGACTCGCCCTTCTCTCGCTTGCGAACCAGCACGACAGGTCGCCGCCAAGAAACGAGAATCTCCTCTTCTTCTGAAGTGGGATTCGCGAACGTCTTAAGGATCGTCAGGTCTCTGACCATTATCGCAAAGGGACGCTGAGACCGCTTCTTCCTTTTGCGAAGCTCAAGAATAGCTTCAGGTTCGGTCGTCTTGGTAACCAGATGTGTGCCACCGATTCCTTGGACAGCCAGGACTTGCCCGTTATCAATCAGGCGACCTACGTGTTCAAATAGGTTGGCTGTTACGACAGGTTCCCCTCTATGGTCATGTAGTCGGTAGGATGGCCCACAGACACCACACGCAGTCGTCTGTGCATGGTACCTTCTGTCTGTTGGGTTCGTATAACCCGTATTACAGGTACTACACAGTGGAAAGTCCACCATCGTGGTGTTTGGTCTGTCATATGGAAGCGACATGATGGTGGAGTATCTTGGTCCACACGCGGCACAAGATGTGAACGGATACTCATGCCACCTTGAGCTTGGGTCGAGGAGTTCGCGCACGCAATCCTTGCAAACTGCTATGTCTGGTGGTATCTCTGGTGTTGCATTCGTCCTTCTTTCAATCGTGGAGGGCTTGATGGTGAAGTCTGTGAGTCCTTGGATAGAGTCCCGCCAGACCACGTCGAGCGACTCAATATGCGCGATGGAAGGTGGGTCTGTCGACACACAGCGAATGAGTTCTTCAATCCTTGACCGCTCTCCCTCAGCTACAATGAGAACTCCGGCGTCGCCGCGGTTCAGTACATATCCTGCGAGTGAAAGACCCTTCGCAATAGCGTATACGAAGGGTCTGAAGCCGACTCCTTGCACAACACCCGTGATGGAGATCTCTGCTCTGACTTGCAACTCGAAAGACCCGACGGTACAGGCACGTACTTGTCATATTAAGTCAGTGAAGCAGTCACAGAGTTGCCCGGTGCTATCTCACTGTTGACCAACCGGACGACAGTTCCCTCATCTGATTTGCGTAACTGAAACACACTGCACTTTCATACTACTATTGGTATTCATACAAGCAATACGCGTAATACGGGTTGTGTAGGGGCTCTTAAAGTGCTGTGCGCACAGTATTGTGATGCGAATTGAGTACACTTGAGAGGAACAATGAGTCTACATTCCTTGAACCAAGGGTCACAGAGTCGGCACTGGCTACGCTGCCTGACTGCCTTAGGAGAGTCTTGCTTGAGGCCAGGAAGGATGGCCTCCCGGGGCGAAAGTCCATTCTTGTTTCCAGCAATGCACTTGCAAATCGTTTTGTGTATGAGCGATGGGGCATCAGGCCGTCACAGCGCAGACGTTTCAGGACGCTCTTTGCTACAACTCGCAAGCAGTGCAGAGCACTCTTTCAGTATCTTCTTGCGCGAGGTCGCTTCCAATGGGATTCCGCAAGGGAGGGCCATGTGTTTGGTGTCTTCAAGTTCGACGAGATCCGGGGGAACCTTATTCTTGGCTTCGTTCGAGGTTCTTCCAGTTTAGATTGGACTGTGCCATCCGATTGACAAGTGGTGGATGAATGTCTGGCGGAGTCTTGTTCTTGCGACCCATTCCCCAGACAGGTTTATAGGTTGTGCTCCGGTGTATACAAAAGTGTATCCGTAGCGGGTATCTCTCTGAAACGGAGATTGACAGCCCATTCGGCCGTCAGTAACCGCTTCGGACGCGTTTCCAGAGGAATGATTCGTGGCTTCTGTGGGTGGTCGAAACGAGTGACAAGAACTGAAGACATACATGTGGCTCTTCGAGACGCAGCCACCGCGCCCCGGCAAGTCCTTCGGGAGCCTGTAATGAAAATCCTGCTACGGAACTCCAACCTCACTGAGGCACAATTGGAGACTCTACTACTCGACTTGGTCATCGAAGACGCGCTCAAGTCCCATGTTCCGTATGAACAGAAGGCCTCTCTTAGGACCCGCAAGAGTCGTAGCAAGAGGGGTGTTTCACGCGGCTCATACAACAGGACACTACGCCAAGCGAGAAGAAACGTGATTCAAAGCATCTACACCATGTTGCTGCTCGCATATCTGGGACTGTTTGACCAACCGGTCTTCCGTCCGTTTGAGGAGATAGCAGCTCGGATTGGCAACTACCGTCGCATCAGGGATGCTCTAGCGGGACGCAGCACTCTAACAAGCGAGGATCTCGAAGTGTACAGGGTCGCTGAGGAAACCATTGTTTCAGCCCTCGAGGGCCTAGGTCTGCCGCTGGTCCTGAAGTCACGCGCTAGTCAAATGCGCGAGATGTAATACTAGTATTACTCGTATGTAATGATTGTTGCCTCAATTGCCGCGCACTAGTTGTAATTCGTGTGAAACTAGACCCTCAGTGCGAGACTGATTACTGTTGGATTGATTCGGTCTGTCGGAAGTGTCCTGTCATGTACAGATGCAGGCACTTCGGTTCCTCTCCAAAGTTGATTGAGGCATCGGACAACCTTTGCTGAAGTGTCTGTGTTTCGATAGGACTGTCACTCACAGATTATAGCTAATCGTGCACCTTGAAGAATGTCTGCGGCAACTAACCTTCATATCCCTAGTACCTTCACACAGGAGTCAGTTGTTTGAGATTGGAGTTGCATATGCAAGAGGTTGTCGCCGGACAAATCGCACGAGCGTGTCGTAGACACATCAACACTTGGGCACGACTCTGAGTGTTTTCATTGAAGCCACGGATCTTCTTGGAGGTTCTTGACGAGGAGATAGAGATACCGTCAGCATCAAGATTACCATCGTATGCCTTTCGATATGTCTAACGACACACTCGTGCTAGGTAGTACCAAACCCATAGATAGTTCTAATTCTAGAACAATCCAGAGTGGCAACTGAATCGACGACATGTCCTCATCAGAGTGTACGAGTCCTATCGTATTACACGTCCTACGACTACTACTTGCTCACAATAAAACCTTTCAATGCACTTGACCGTCGAGGTTCTGTTCGCTCTGAATGCAATGTCAGTGGGCGTGATTCATTTGGGTGGCGCCAAGAGATTGCCATGGTTCCTTTCCAAGGTACATGACATAGCAGAGTCAGCAGCCATTGAGAGTACAATCCAGACGGTTGCAGATGCAATAGGTGATCGGCGAAGTCGTGACCTGGTGGATTTGATTGGTCATCTCGAACAGGAGCATGGTTGGCCCCGCGCGCTGGAGGTCCTCGCTTCGGCTCAGAAGCAGCGCTACAGAGCTCCACCTCTCATTGGTGGACCAACCCTTTCTCTTGAGATTCTCAAGTATCGTGAGCAAGTCTTTGAGCTCTTCTCATGCTCCGGGCTTGAGCCGGCGGATATAGACATTACAGAATTGCTTGGCCACCTGACTTCATGCAACTCGCTGGCAGAGGCGAGTATGCGCTTTAAGTCCCTTGTGCTTGCAAAGTCGCGAGAACAGATTGCTGGCGGTGACTCTGTGTTCTTTGAGGTTATTCCCAATCATGCCTCAGAGGAACTCAATCATGAAATCGAACGGGCACATCTACGTGAGATGGAGTTTCTTTCATCCCTTGATCTGAGCGGTATTCAAGATGTGACCAGTGTGTGGTTCACAGAGAGCGGGCGGCAGCTCCTGACGGACTTGGGTGCGGTGGGGTACTCCGTGTCGGACTCTCGTGTAATAGATGGCATACGTGTATTACAACGCCGCCCTAACCGTGAGTCGGCTTGCGCTCATCAAGCTCGTGGTATAAGGGGTCCATCCAACCCCCTCTACACGCGGCTACTAAGCTCGATAGTTCTCTGTGATACGGTCGAAATGAGAACTCTGGGTAGTCGACTCTCGCTCGCTCGTCTGGACTATATGCTTAGGGAGTCGGTGTCAAGATACGTTGAAGCTCCAAGCAGCAGCCGCTATCGAGAAGTCTTATCGAGAGTGGGCGATCACGTCACTGTGCGTGCACTTGAATCTACAAGTACACTGGGTCTCATTGCTAAAGAGCTAGATGTCAGACTCGCAGTCCCTGCTCTGAATGCATTGGGTTGTTTCCACCATGAGTCCTCGGTAGAGATACTGCTTGAACAAGTCTGCAACACAAGTCGTCGCGAGTGCCTAGAGGCCTCTCTTGCATCCCTCCAAGCTATTCACAGGGTCTCTCCCGTGGCAGAGCCCCTGATTCGTTCTGCAACACTCGGCTCCTGCAAGAGGAGATCACAACTGCGATTGTTGCTTCGTCAGCAGTCATGGACAAAGAAAACCAAGATGTATGATGCGTAATACGAGTCATACAAGCTCACTCGGCAGAGATAAATCGTGAATGAGAAGGGAACCACTCTGTCATGTCAGGCACATCCTCTCCTCACGAACTTGACCCCTTCTTCAACCCTCGCCGAGTTGCGCTTGTCGGTGCCTCATCGGACTACAGGAAGCTGGGCAACACTGTTCTCATGAATCTGCTAGCGTCCGAGGTTGAAGTCTACCCAATCACAAAGGGGCGACCCACAGTACTAGGCGCGAGAGCGTATGGTTCACTTCAGGAATTGCCGCATCCCGTGGACCTAGTGATTGTGGTAGTCGCTGCGAAGTATTGTCCTGCTCTGATGCGGGAAGTGCGGCAGGCGGGAGCAAGGTGCGCGGTTGTGATCTCAGGGGGTTTCAGTGAAGTTGGCGGTGAGGGTGCTCAGCTGGAAGCCGAGTTGGTACAGGCTGCCAAGGCGGCAGGAGTACGTGTCATAGGCCCAAACTGTGTCGGCGTTTCAAACAGCCGCCTGTTCAATGGAACCTTCACAATGATGCCCGAACGGGGTAGCGTTGCACTGGTATCCCAGAGCGGCGCACTCGGAGGCATGATGATATACACTACAAGGACAAAGCGAATTGGGATAAGCAAGTTTGCGAGCATAGGCAATGCAGCTGATGTGTCATTCACTGAGATACTGGACTACTTCTCAAATGACACGAGGACCTCAGTTGTGACCGTCTATATCGAGGGCGTTGATAATGGTCGTGAGCTTTTCGAGTCGCTCCGAAGGACCGCCTCTCGAAAACCTGTAGTCGTACTAAAGGGCGGTAAGAGTGAGGCAGGGAGCAGAGCGACACAGTCGCATACCGGATCAATGGCTGGCTCTACCATATTATTCCAGTCTGTCCTGAAGCAGACTGGCTGCGTCGAGGCTCCGACCTTTGACTCGCTCTTCGAGATAGCGAAGCTCTTCGACTATCAGCCACTTCCCAAAGGTCGTAATATTGGTATCATTAGTAATACGGGCGGAGCTGGAGTCTTGGCAGCTGATGCGGCCTCTAGCTATGGGCTATGCATCCCGCGACTCAGCTACAATACCGAACAGGAACTCAAGCGGCTTCTGTCCCCCCTTGCGTCGACTGAGAACCCCGTTGATGTTGTGGCTAGCGGTGGGAGACAGGATTACAAGGCCGCTACGGAGCTTCTCCTCGCAGACCCTAGGATTGACATGCTTCTTGCTATCTGCGCAGTGCCAACCTTTGCTGGCATGACACAGACCGAACACGCCGCGGGAACAATCGAGGGAGCACGCAGCGTGGAAACTGACAAGCCCGTGGTTGGCGTTTGGCTTGCGGGTGAAGTTGGCAAACCCGGAAAAGACCTTCTCGAGATGAACCGAATTCCATGCTATGACGATCCCTCCACAGCCGCAATGTGTATGTCCAAAGTCGCCGAGTATGCGGAATTACACGGACATGCTATCCGCAGAGTCTCGGAGTAGCACCATTCTCTCTGAGCATGAAGCACCCACCCGAATGAGCTCAGGTCATGGCAGAGCACCTGACTCACGTCGGCTCTGCTATGCTCCTTCCGCTCTGATTCTCTCAGCCATCTCATTCGAAGTGACAAAGGTGTACAGAGACTGGCCGCGCGCAGCCAAGAGCATCTAGGTGTCACTTGCACCACGCATGCTCGTATCGTTTGAGTTCCCGCCAAGCTCCCACAGCGAATGGCTCAAGGTGCTTTGCCGAACCTCCCATTTCTTGACCTTTGTCGTATCACGCGTAATACTACGATTCAAGGTACTGCTTGGCCACATCCGGAAACTCCTCTTCGATTGCAAGACGCAGCTGTCGTTCAACCCACATGCTCAGGTTGATTGCCTTTGCTCTTCTTATGGCTTGAAGGCACTGTCGGAGGTCCGAAGGTATTGAGAACGACACAATTGGACTCTTTCTTTCCTTGTTGGGTACACTCTCCCCCTGAGGTTTCGTGGGGGGCGCTGTCTTTGCAACGGTCTTGACTCGTGCTGTTTCCCTTTGTGAAGCCTCTGTGGCAGAGCTGCTCTCAGTTTCCTTGTCAGCTTCCTTTCTGTACTTCCCCAGGATACTCATCTAGTGGACCTCCTTCAGGATTGCAGCATATGCTTCGGCAACAAGCTCTGCTATTCCAGTGTCAATCTCCGGACTTCCTGTTCTCCTTAGATTCTCGGCAGCGACTTGCTGACAGCCTCTGGCAAGCATTCTCAAATCCCTGGGATTACCCTTTGCTGCCGCATTTAGCACTGCTATTGTCTCCTCTGAGAATGGATACACGCTGAAGTTCTCTGGGTCGAAACGATCTATCTTACCCTGCGCATAGGCTAGTCTTCTCCCTATGAACTCCCTTGCCTTCAAATCATCTAGCGGTGGAACATCCAATGGTTCCGTTCTGTCCGCAATCTGAGGCAGATAGCTGAGCATAGCATTCCAGTACTCAATTGTCCCACTCATTACCAATGTCACTATTGGCTCGTCGAGCTCTCCCTTGTGAGTGTCGACCATCTCTTGAGATGGCAAGTCGGCAAGGTATCTGAGCTTGTGAAAGGCCGCCTCCTGATTGTCAGCGACATCCTCGATGAAGAGTGCGGTTCGATACTTCTCCTCAAGGTATCTCCTCACACACTCCTCGGCTACCGCTTCTACAATCTGACTTGATTCCCATGACCTGCGGTACTTCACTCTCAAGGAGTCTGCGATGGCAGCTGACATCTGTTTCTCATAGAGTCCAGTCATGCCCACGTATCCAGTAATGAAGCGGTTTCCCTTTCGGTCCGCTAGTGTGGGCAGGTCTCTAAGTGCAAGCAACATGAGCGTGCTCTTGCCGGACCCAACAGGTCCCCTGATGAAGATGTGACGCTCGTTCGTTAGCACTAGGTCCACTATGCTGTCAAGGAAGTCTGGAAACTCAACATACGTGCGAGAGTCCGGCATCTTGTAACCCTTGAAGGGCGAGAATCGAAATCCTAGTTTCTCTTCCCATGCTCGAAGGACCTCCTTACGGGTGTTGAAGTGGCGTACGAGCGCACTCTCATGAATGGCAATCGTCGTAACTGATCATCTCCATAATATTGTATCACTGGTATCTGTCGTAATACAGCCTAATCCAATGGCTGCCAATATAAGCAATGCGGTTCACAGGACTTTGCATGGTTGGCATCAACTCCTCACTTCAGGGCTAGAAGCGGCATATGAGGTGGCCCCGTGTGTCATCTCTTACGAACCAGGCAGTGCGACGACCAATCTGCAGACTCCTTACCTGACTTCTGCAACAGAGTCCTCTGATACACAACCTTTTTCAATCGTCCACGAAGGTGACTACCTACACTCTAGGAAAGGAGTCGAGATCTATGGAACTGGAGTCAGTTCAGAACGTCCTCACATCCTTGATGATTCTCTCCTTCCTCATCTTTGGAGGTCTAGCGCTTGTCATCCAGACAACGCACACGCCGTTGAGTCCTCGCGCAGTCGCGTTGCCCTTTGTGTTTCTCTTCATATCTATAATGACATTTGTGGTTTCAGGCAGCATCGAAGACAATCCGGCCATGCTCCGTAGATACCTGACGCAGTGGCTATCCGCTTGTGCCTTTGTTGTGCTGTTCTCAGCAATAGTCTTCACCCTAGCATAGAAACAGCCTATCCTACTCAGGTTGGTTGAAATGAGCAAGATACTGCCCGGCACCAAGACCACTCGCATGGAACTTCTCCGACTCAGGAACCGCATGCGACTTGCCGAGCGTGGTCACGATTTGCTCAAAGAGAAGAGAGACTCGCTGATCATGGAGTTCTTCAATGCTATAGCCGAGATCAAGGAGGCTAGGTCTCAGGTCGACTCGGCTCTCTCCGAAGCCTTTTCGTCTCTCACCAAGGCAAAGATGATAATGGGCCCTTCTCGCGTGGTGGAGTTCTCTTACGCTAGCAGAATTGAAACTGACATGGACATCTCGACGCGATCCATGATGGGCGTCCGTGTACCTTTGATATCCATCCGACAACGTTTTCCGGAGCTGCCTTACTCGCTCGTCGACTCGAGCTCGCAACTCGACTCCATGAGCAGCAAGTTCGCTGCAGCTCTTAAGGCAATAGCACGACTTGCTGAAATCGAATCGACAGTCCGACGATTGGCTCTGGAGATTGAACGAACCAAGCGAAGGGTTTCAGCACTCGAATCAGTTGTGATTCCCAGGCTTGAGGCCACAGCACAATTCATCAAACTCGCATTGGAGGAACGGGAGCGTGAGGACTTCTATCGCATCAAACTTGTAAAGCAGCAGCTAGTCCACGCCTAGTTCGATTGTGTCCTGCTACTGCGATGTTCCTACTATGTATCCGGTTTCTTGGCGCTAACTAGATTACCTCGTTCTATGCTGACTGTATTACTACTAATACGTGTACAGTATCACAGTCGGGCTTTCTAATCTCTGCGTAGCTTGGCCCACATGGCATCCCGACATGGCATCTCAAACGCACGCCCGCAACAATAGAGTGCATCCACGCAAACTTGCATTGTACTCACACCAGTGTCCTACTCCTGAGTGTAGCACGGTGAAGGTACGTACCAAAGAGGACATGCTCACATGTGCATATGGCTTCCGAGCAGGACATTCTTCCTCTCAGGAGTGACGCAGCCGCAGTATCGCAGCTGCTAGGTCGCCTCCTGTTTCCTTGAGTGCTTCCATCGCTGCCTCGATGCTAACACCCGTCTGTCCCGCCACGAGAGCTGCGTCTTCCATGGGAATCTGCTTCACTTGTGGAGCTAGCTTCTCGGGCTCTTCCTGAGCACCACTGGTGCGAGGCCGTTCTGTTCTTGAGCCTACCACCTGAAAGACCTCTCCCCCCGGTTGTCTTATCATTGTGACCTGAGGGCTCTTGATCAGCCACTCCTTGTCATCAAAACGGATCAGTACCTCTCTGACACCCGATAGATCCTTCTGCTCGATACCCATCCTCTTCATCATGCGGGCCAGTTGCTTGGGGGATGTTCCTCTAAAACCCATGACCAACCCCTCGCCGTAACGGCATGGATTGACTAGTGTCTCGATCAACAAGATTCCATGTATGGGATAAAACGCTTGTGCTTCAGTGTTCGTAGGTCAACGTGAAACAGCAATGTCAAGGACGATATGTACGACTCCCATCGAGTACGTCTTGATATGCCTTACCTGTAAGGTGCAGGTGAATCCGTGATCCTCGCATCTCCGAATGACTTCAGACTTGAAACTGCTCAGTTCACTTGGATGAATCGCACGATGCAGATGAATCCACCCACCTGTTTCCCTCAGAGTCGAGAGTGCGTGAGGGAGATAGTCCTCGGTCTTGTGTAAGTAGCCTAGCAGGACTCGGTCCGCCTCTCCCACCGGATGCTCGTCTCTGCAGTCCCCAAGTATCGGATGGACGCGGCGTTGCAGTCCGTTGAGTCGGATGCCCTCTAGTAGATAGGAGTACGCCTCCGGGTTGATTTCGATTGATGTTACCTCCGCGCCTGCAATTCGTGCGATAGGAAGCGAGAATTGCCCGACGCATGCGAACATGTCTACTACACGCTCAGATTTCTGAACCAAACGTGCCATGTGCCTTCTCTCGTTCAGGTTACCCGGCGAGAAGGTAATTCGTGTTGGGTCAAGTCGATAGTGCACCCCGAACTCCGTGTGTGTCGTTTCTGTGCTTCTTGAACCAGCCACCACCCTGTACTGCGGCACTCGGAACACCCCAGCTGTGGGTCCCTCTCTCACAGCGACGGACCGTATCCTCTTGCTGTAGTCGAGAGTCGCCCTGCCTATCTCCTCCGCGAATGGCATCCACTGCTCATCAATGCGTAGTAGGGCAACATGTCCTACGAGATGATACCCGGGTGGAGTCTTGGCATCCTCAGGTACCAGGCCGCTTAGTCTCGTCCTGAGGAACGATGAATAGTCCATCATTACCACGCTGCGGCAGGATTCACTAGCAGTACATGCCCGCAGGACTTCTCTCTCCGGTCCTACCCTCCATCTTCTGAATCGCCCTTCTGAAGTCCTCCTGCTTGACAATGACTCTGTCGTCGCGTATGGCGTACATTCCCGCCTCGGTGCAAATGGCCTTTATGTCTGCTCCAGTCCTGCCCTTTGTAGCAGACACAAGTACACCAAAGTCAACATCCTGGTCAAGATTCATTCCCCTAGTGTGAATGGAGAATATGTCACGCCTGCTTGACTCATCTGGCTGTGGGAACTCTATGATTCTGTCGAACCTGCCAGGGCGCAGTAGGGCCGGATCGAGAATGTCCGGTCTGTTCGTCGCACCTAGTACTGCCACCTCTCCTCTTGCTTCAAAGCCGTCTAGCTCACTAAGCAGTTGCATCAGTGTCCGTTGAACCTCACGGTCCCCAGAAGTTGCAACGTCTAGCCTCTGAGACCCAACGGCATCCAGCTCGTCGATGAACACGATGGCAGGGGCCTTCTCCTTGGCCATCATGAAAATCTCACGCACAAGCCTAGCTCCCTCTCCAATGAACTTCTGTACGAGCTCAGATCCTATGACTCGGATGAATGTAGCCTTGGTTTCGTGTGCCACTGCCCTCGCGCATAGGGTCTTTCCTGTACCGGGAAGACCTGTGAGGAGCACTCCCTTTGGAGGTTCAATTCCCACCTGCTTGAAGACCTCTGGCTTCAATAGCGGCAGCTCGACAGTTTCCCTGATTTCCTGAAGCTGTTCCCTTAGACCACCTATGTCCGCATAGGAAACGTTAGGTGCTTCCTCAATCTCCATGGCTCTAATCATTGGGTCACGAGAAGGAGGCAGCTCCTGTGTCACAGCAAACGACCGCTGATTCAGCGCCACGCGCGCCCCTGGCTGCAGCTTCTCCCTTGGCACTGACGAGGAAACATGCACCACGAAATTGGGACCAGTTGAGCTCTTGACAACCGCTCTACCGTCGTCAAGCATCTCGATTATGCTTGCGGTAATCAAGGGTGCTTGCCTAAGCTTCTCGAGTTCAGTCCTGAGAGTCTGGGTTTCCTTTTCGAGTCTGCTCCTTTCCGCATGCAGTATCTGCTTCTCGGTCTCTAGCGCCCTCAGTCTTCTCTCAAGGTGTCTTGTGTAGCTCTGCGAGCAGACTTCTTCACCCTCCTCAACCGATTCATCCTTCTTTTCGTCAGCAGTACTCGGCAACATCCGACACCTCAGCTCCCCATCTGTTCCTGATGTTTTAAGGCTATCTTCGCATCAATCCTCTGCCGACAACCTTTATTTGCAATGGTCCCCTCTGATTCGTGAGGAACGCAGGTTGTCTGGCAGCTGCGAGCTATGTGGCAGAACGATGAAGGGGCACGGCCGAGAAGTGACTATCGAGGGTGCAAGACTCATCGTCTGCGTCGACTGTGCTGCGCGTTTTGCTTCCCCGAGCGAGAGTCCATCCGCACCCAGTCCATCTCGTCCGAAACAAATGCCCGCTTGGTCGGGCGCCGAACCTCCCGCTTCTCCTCGTCCACCACGACCTGTTCGACCCGTGACGAAGAAACCGTTACCAAAGCGCGTTCCCTCTGATGCTCCAACGATTGACGACATGATACTTGTCGAGGACTATGCACAATTGATACGAGCGGCCCGACAGAGGAAAGGGCTAAGCCAAGAAGATCTGGCACAGAAGGTGGGTGAGAGGATTTCAACCCTTCAGGCCATTGAGAGTGGGCGAATCAAGCCCACGGGACGGGTGACACGAGGACTGGAACGCGAGCTGGGTATATCCTTGTTGGAACCTGTGGGAATCCCTGCTCTGAAGATAGCTCGCGAATCCGGGCAGGCTGGTCCGACTCTTGGCGACGTGGTCAAGGTCAAACGGAAGAAGAGCCAGAAGGCAGAGTAGCCAAGCGATAGTCCTAGGCATGACATGACAGAGCTCTTATATACTAGGCTATCCAATAATACTACAAGCATAGACCCCCGTCCGTCAACTGTGTGTTTCCAACATGTGATACGATTGCTCACTCTCCGATAACTCATATTCTGGTGGCATACACATGGCACATCCGACATTCAATCATGACCTGTTCAGACTCGTAGTCGAGGAGATTGCCGGCAAGGAAGGGGTGGATGTCGCGACCGTACTCGCTAACACTGAGGAGACAACTGACGAAGAGATAGCTACGAAGACAGACTTGAAGCTAAATGTTGTCAGAAAGATCCTGTACAAGCTCCATGACAACCATCTCGCATCATATCGTAGAATTCGGGATACAAACACCGGGTGGTTCCTCTACTATTGGCGCATCGACCCGAAGAAGGCTCAGGCACTTGTTAACAGGAAGAAGCGCATGGTACTCACTCTTCTGGAACAGAGGCTTGAACACGAAACGAGCAATGACCTTTATGCATGCGTCAACAGAGATTCATCACCAGTCCCGTTTGAAGAGGCAATGAACCTGTCTTTTCGATGCTCGGTCTGCAATGGCCAACTGGAGTATGTAGACAACGAACGAGCAATAAGCTTCCTGAGGAAGCGAGTGGAAGAGCTGAAGGCGGACCTCGAAGCCACCTCCTCTATCTAGCACCAGTAGTCATACCTGCTGTTTGTAGATGCTGGTGAACCACTTGGTCTCTCTCAGACTGAAACGTAGAGTATACGGGGCACAGAAGGACCGGCTCCTGCGCGAACTCGCTTCTGAGATTGCGGAACTTACTTCCGGTCTTGATATCAGAATCGAGCATCTTTCCTGTAGCTCCCGCGGCCATGTTACCCTCGATGTCACTGGCGAGGACTGCGAGTTTGCTTCAAATCTTCTCTATGACGAGTATGGCCGAGTCCCCGTAATGGCTGAATTGACTCACGGTCAGGAGCTCTGGGGCAGCCTAGTCGATGTATGCCGGGTCGGATACGGACTCTATTCGGACATTGGTGTTTCTACGACTCGCCCGGTTGATGTCCTAATCCCATTGCACACACTGAGAGAGCAAGCGCAGATGCATACGCAATCACTGAGGGCAATTGCCAAGGCCCTTGTGCTTGTTGAACACCTCCCGGTGAACGTGACAATTAAGGATGTGAACCTCAGCACTGAGAAGATTGAAGGTGCTTTGACCGATTCCTTTCTTCGCAGAGTTAATGCATGGACGAACGATGATCATGAACGTCTTTTGGTCTTTGGCGCCAATAAAGCCACATTGGAGAGGGCTATTGCAAAGTCAGGACACTTGTCCGATGTATATCAAGTGGAGACTCTTGGCCCATACGAGTTCTCGTTGGTATGCAAGCGTTCGACCCGTGCGTCCGGAATCGTGTCTTCCATTGGACCAATGCTGACCGGCGTACCCATTCACCTGTTCATACCGCGGGAATTGAACGCGCTACGTGAGATGAACTGACAAACCTTTATCTTGAATACGCCCCTCGACTCTAGGAGATACCCTAACGGGGTGGTGGTCTAGCCCGGCCATGATATCTCGCTTACACCGAGATGATCGCTGGTTCAAAAGCTGCGGACGGTCCTGCGTCACAGCTGAATCTCCGGCCCACCCCACCAAATATCTCCGGTTTCAGTATGGCGTCGGACTTGGAAGACGCTTTAGAATTGCGGGAGTTGCCGAGCTGGTCAAAGGCGGCGGACTTAAGATCTTAGCACCAGGGGTCCTTGAAAAGAAATCCGCTCTCGCAGGAGTTCGTGGGATCGAGCCACCTCCCGCACCATCCTCAACGTTTATGACGAAGCACCGAAATCTGAAATACGGTGGACGCGAGTGACATATCATCGACTAACTTTTCCCAAGGACTTCAAGTGGGGGAGTGCTGCCTCCGCCCATCAGACTGAAGGAGGCAATCACAATGACTGGTCTGAGTGGGAGAAGGTACCTGGTAAGATAAGGGACAAGTCCTCCTCAGTGGTCGCCTGCGAGCACTACAAGAGGTACCGTGAGGACTTCGACTTGGCCAAGAAGTATGGACACCAAGTTCACCGCTTCTCAGTTGAATGGAGTCGCATTGAGCCACAGCGCGGCGCATGGAATCAGAGAGAAATCGACCACTATCGTGACGTTGTAAAGTCGCTTGTCGACCGTGGGATAGAACCAATGGTTACTCTACATCACTTCACAAATCCAATCTGGTTTCGTGACTCAGATGGATGGCTGAACCCCAAGAGTCCCCTCGTCTTTGCTCCATATTGCAGGAAGGTGGCCGAAGCACTATGCGACTATGACATAACCTGGAACACTATCAACGAGCCTATGGTCCTCGTCGCCATGGGTTATCTTTACGGTGAGTTTCCACCAGGCCACCGAGACTACGGAATGGCAATGATTGCAGCAAGACACTTGGCGATGGCACACGGGCAAGCCGCCCTACAGATTCGTGAGGTGTATGCTGAACGTGGCCTAGACCAGCCCAGAATCGCGCCTGTTCTCAGCGTTTCTCACTTCATGCCAGCAGATGAGAATAATCAAGAGGATGTCGATCTCGCAAGATACCTTGACAACCTGTACAACCATATGTGGATCCAAGGTGTTGTCGAAGCAAGAATCCCGGACTTCCAGAAGCCCTTTGAAGACTGGGAACACTACGAACCTCTGGTTGACTCAGCTGACTTCATAGGATTGAATTACTATAGCCGCATGAGGGTGTCCAGCAGACTTGATTTCTTGGCAGGTGAGATGCCGCCCAAGGAACCTGGGCTTGAACGGTGTGAAGGCCTCGATTGGGAAGTCTACCCACTGGGATACTACCATGAAATCAACTCATTCTGGAAGCGCTATCGACGTCCCATCTTTCTGACAGAGAACGGGATTGGCACTCAGGATGACCGATTGCGGTGCAAGTACATCCTGAGTCACCTTCAGCAAGTACATCGTTCAATTAGCGAGGGTGCCAATGTGCTGGGGTACTTGGTGTGGTCGCTTACCTACAATTTCGAGTGGGCTCATGGCTACAGCAGTCACTTTGGTCTTATCGAAGTAGACTACAAGACACAGGAGCGCAGGCCTAGACGGAGTGCTTCTGTGTTCCGTGACATAATCCGAAGCAACACCATCAGTGAGGAAATGCAGGCCAAATACATCGGCTAGCTGGAGCGAGAAGCATTGGAGGATTTGCATTGCCCGCACAGTCATTCCTGGTAGCATTTGCGCTGGTACTGCTTATGGAGCTGGGCGACAAGACGATGTTGACAACCATGTGCCTCAGTGCTCAGTCTCATCGTCCGTGGATTGTATTGTTAGCCACAATGTCCGCTCTGGTAACAGCGACAGCTGTAGGTGTCTTGATAGGAACAACGCTCTACACAATCTTGCCATTGGACCTGCTCTCGACTATTGCAGGAGTCATCTTTCTCATCCTGGGCGTCTATTCTCTCTCTATCAGTTCCCTCGAAGATACAATCGATTGCAAAAACCCCTGCACGGTGTCCAGCATGTTCTCTTTCATCCTCATATCCGAGCTTGGTGACAAGTCACAGCTTGCGATTCTCGCTCTTTCGGCTCAGTCTTCTCTTCCAATTCTGGTGTTTGCCGGAGCTGTTCTGGCTTTCTTGACTGTCAACGCGGTGGCAGTCTTCGCCGGAACTGGTCTTGCCCTGCGAGTCAAGGCTCGTCACATTCGAGTTGCAAGTGGTGTGATTTTCGTGGTGTTCGGTTTGCTGATTACAACTGGTATCCTGTGAAGAGCGGTCTTCGAAAGTTGCCAGAGTATGACCATTGGAATGCACAGAAACAGCTTCGTTCCGCTTCTGTCCGCTGAGCAGCGCGAGCAAAGCATGGTGCCAAGCTGAGCAGGTGCGCATCAAGACTCCGGGCATTCTGTGCGACTGAAGCAAGACTTGCGCCGCTGCGCTTGATTTATGTAAGAGGTTTCTTGGGAAGGTTTATGTCCGTGGCGGGCAGTGAAGACCGAGAGTACGGGGTGACCTACCTCTTGAGCTTGGCAGAATCTGGGTACTGTGGCATTGTACTCGAGAAGCTGAAGGCCATTGGTGCACATATAGGGGACCGGATACATGTGGTTCAGACGGATGCAGAATACACCGGTCTCTTGATGCCACGTGCACAGGTGGGCAGTGATTCAGCTCACGTCGTAGTCAAACTTGATAATGGCTACAACGTAGGTGTCCGGCTTGTTGAGGACTCAATTGTCACTCTTATTTCACGAGATGAGCGTGCGCGGACGCTACCCTCAAGACAAGTAGTCCGTCCGATTGCGTCAAGTCTTCCTCATGTAACGCTGCTCAGTACAGGTGGTACTATCGCTAGCAAGGTCGATTACAAGTCAGGAGCAGTAAACCCTGCTCTCTCTGCACAGGATCTGTATGAAACTGTTCCCGAAATCATTCACCATGCTGCTGTTGAGGTCAAGGTGCTGATGAGCAAGCTCTCTGAGAATATACTCCCATCCGACTGGTCCAAGATTGCCCGCAATGTGGGTTCAGAGATTCGGAAGGGGGTCGATGGCATCGTCATTGCACACGGGACGGACACACTGGCTCTGACTGCGTCCGCTCTCGCCTTCGCCGTCCAAGAGCTGCCCGTCCCGGTTGTATTGGTCGGTTCTCAGCGGTCTTCTGACAGACCATCATCGGACGCGGCCCTGAACCTAGTGTCTGCCATTGAGCTTGCTGCAAGGGCGGATGTGGGGGAGGTCCTAGTAATCATGCATGGCCAGACTGACGATACCGTCACCTTCGCTCATAGAGGTACCCGGGTGCGGAAGTGTCACACGAGCAGGCGTGATGCTTTTGTTTCTGTCAACTCGCAACCCCTGTTCCGAATCGAAGACACCAAGATACAGGAGCTGAACCTCCCCCTGTTTCGCCGGGACTTGAGCAGGAAGGCCTTAGTGAAGCCAAAGTTCGATCCCAATGTGTTTCTTCTTAAGACGTATCCAGGTATGCGCGGTGACACAATCGAGTACCTTGTGTCTTCTGGACACAGGGGTATAGTCATCGAAGGGTCTGGTCTAGGTCACACCCCAGAGCATCTCCTTCCAGCCCTCAGGGCTGCTGTTGACTCAGGTACAGTAGTTGCTATGACTTCGCAGTGTATCTGGGGACGAGTGAACATGAGTGTGTACAGGACTGGTGTGGAACTACTAGAGATTGGTGTCATTCCATGTGCGGATATGCTCGCTGAGACCGCCCTCGTGAAGATGATGTGGCTTCTCGCCAACTGCAGGAGTACAGATGACGTGAAAGAACTCATGACTCGCCCGTTGGCCGGCGAGATGAGTGCTCGTTCTGAGATATCAGGGCTCCGGCACCTGAGGGAGTGATGCAAAACGATTGAGTCCGACAAGTACGCGCTGATAGGTCTCAAAGTGGGCTTGGAACTCCATCAGCAGATTGACTCACCTCGAAAGCTCTTCTGCCATTGTCCAGCCCTTGTCAGCAACAGAGACCCTGATGGGGGTTTTGTCAGGAGGCTACGACCTACTCAGAGCGAGATGGGTGAGGTCGACCCCTCCGCTCTCTTCGAGTTCCAACGAAACAGGAGATTCTATTACGAGTATTACAACGACATCACCTGCCTCGTGGAAGCGGACGAGGAGCCCCCCCATAGTATTGATGAAGACTCAATCGATGTGTGTCTGACGGTAGCATGCCTTCTCAAATCAAAGCCAGTGGATGAGATACACCCGATGCGCAAGATCGTCATAGATGGAAGCAACACTACTGGGTTCCAGCGCACTGCCGTCGTTGCACTCGGCGGTCAAATGAGAGTTGGCGGCAGGCAGATTGGGATTCAGACGATTAGTCTTGAGGAGGATGCGGCTCGCAAAATCTCCGATGACGATGTAGTTGGTACAAGAGTGTACCGTCTTGACCGCCTCGGAATCCCTCTCATAGAAATCGCAACGGCACCGGACATTCACACCCCAGAAGAGGCTCAGGAAGTTGCATTAGCACTGGGCCTGCTCTTGAGATCCACCCGACGAGTGAAGCGAGGTTTGGGAACCATTCGCCAGGATGTCAATGTGTCGATAGAGGGTGGTGCAATCACCGAGATAAAGGGCCTGCAGGAACTTGAGCTTCTGGGTAAGGTTGTTGAGCTAGAGTCATTGCGACAGGTCAACCTTCTGCAAATACGCGATGAACTGATAGAGCGAGGAGTGCGTCCTGAGGACATTGTGCCTGACTTTGTCGACGTCACTCGTATCTTCGAAAAGACGGAGTCAAAGATGATTAGAAGGGCGCTTGACTCTGATGGGATTGTCAGTGCTGTCAGACTAAGGGGTTTCGCAGGTCTTCTGGGAAGAGAGGTTCAACCCGGTCGTCGTCTTGGTACGGAGATGTCAGACCATGCCAAGTTCTGGGGTGGAGTGGGTGGTCTGTTTCATACTGATGAACTGCCCAAGTACGGCATAACTGACAATGATGTGGAGCAGCTGAGATTGTCGACCAAAGCAGAGCCAGAAGATGCAGTAGTCCTCGTGGCGGCAGGCCGACAGAATTGCATTGATGCATTGGACGCAGTTGTTAGGCGTGCCAAAGAGGCGGTGACTGGGGTGCCGGCGGAAACACGAGTTCCTCTGCCCGATGGAACTACAAAGTTTGCTCGTCCTCGTCCTGGTGCCAAACGGATGTATCCAGAAACGGACGTCCGACCTGTAAGGGTGTCCGCTTCGCGCCTCAGAGGTATCCGAAGGTCCTTGCCGGAAACACTGGACGCGACAGAATCAAGACTCATCAATGAACTTGGTCTCAGTCGAGACCTTGCTTCAAGAGTAGTGCGGTCCGCGAACCTAGACCTCTTCGAACGAGCGGTAAGAGAGTGCAAGGCATCACCAACGCTGGTAGCAACCACGCTCGAGAATACACTGACAAGTCTTCATCGCGAGGGCGTGCCTATCGAGCGTCTCTCCGATGCTCACTTCATGGGTTTGTTCCAAGCTGTGACAAGCGGTGGAATGTCACAAGAGGCGATACCAAGCGTGCTGTCTTACCTCGCTGAGCATCCTGATTCAACGGTTACAAGTGCTCTGCATCAGACCGGCCTTGGGAAACTCGAGCCAAGAGAAGCACAGGAGATTCTGCATCGCCTGGTGGAGTCCAGAGCCGAGTATGTCAGGTCACAAGGTGAGCGTGCAATTGGAGGGCTTATGGGAGTCGCCATGAAGGAACTCCGAGGCAAGATTGATGGCAGTCTTGTCAAGGAGATTCTTCTCAATGAGATACGGGCTCTCCTAGAGTAGTTTAGGGTCTTGGGAGCAGTTGCCCAGACAGGACTTCCATGTACCACTGGCAGTGTGCTCGTCACCGGCTCAGTGCGCGGGAGAGAAACAGAAATGGTGCCGCAGGAGGGCTTCGATCCCTCGACTTCGAGATTTCCCATTTGCATAGGGCGCTATTCTCATGACCCCGCTTGAGCCCGGACACTGCCGGGCCGATTATGAGTCTCGCGCCCCACCGGGCTAGGCTACTGCGGCAGGTCTGAGGGGTCATCAGACCCGCAGCCAGACACCTCTATTAAACCTAACTGGAAATGGAGTCGTGTGACCGTCAGCCTCGTCAAGTCGCGATTACGCTCCTGCGTCTAGTGCCTTGGTGCTCGCAGCATGGGGAGTCTGTCTTGGAGGTTCTGTGCCGGGTGTGCACGAGGTGCATTCCACGTCCTGAGAGCTCCACGAAGAGGGACTCCAAGAGCCGACCTGTACGCCGTCCCCTCTCCTCATTGTCAGGTGATGCGTGTAGAGGCGGTCTTGTTCTTCGTAGCGAGGACAACGTGAGCTTCAGTGAATGCACTAATGGCACATAGGCCTCACAAACGTCCAAGTCCGCCAGAGTTCCCTGCGGCTGTTCTCGGTATCGTTGCGAGGCGTTGGCCATCCTGAAGAGGGAGAGGCAACTCTCCGCGCTGTGGGCCCGGGTGCGCAGGCTCGACACCGAGGTCGCAAGACAGGTTCCCTCTCAACTCGTGTGGCTGTGCGAGGCACACGGTGTCCGCACGCTCTACATGGAGGGCCTGAAGAGCTACCAGCCACCCGCCGGCGACCGGACACTGTCACGGGACCTGTCGTCCAACCTGTGGGCAAAGGTGCTTGGCACCACCCGGTAAATGAGGCAGGCGCTGGGCCACCACCCGTACGGCGGGATATGGACAGTGAACGCAGCAGGGACGTCTCGCACGTGCCACGTCTGTGGAGATATGGGCATTCGAACGTCCGACCTCCAGTCCACACACGAGGTGAGAGGCGGAGAGTACTTCCACTGCCCATAATATCACACGCACGCTCACGCTGACATCAATGCTGCTCGCAACTGTCTATGTCCAGTGCCGCTCCTGGACGGAACAGGTTGGCATCCCATGGATGTCCAACTCTGTCCAACCAAAAATGAACGGTGGCGTTAGATGTCCATACTCGGTGCAAATCAGGCAATGCGGTTTCCTCTGTCGACTCTGGACTTGAGTTCAGCAGAGCCGCCCGGAGAGTCTCCCTTATCCCCTAATCGCCGTTAATTGTGCTTTGTAACTTGTCCAGATCCTCAGCGTCTATCTCCACGTAGACCATGCCGGAGTAGTGACAGTCACTACAGAAGTAGGTTGCAGGAACAAGCCATCCACTGAGTGAGGTCTTGGCCTCGCTTATTTTGGTACTGCCACATCTCGGACAGACTCGAATCTTCCGCGTCATTCCAGTTCTCCCGGTGTAATAGAGGCTGGACACTTTGGGCTATTAAACACCAACGTATCCGAGCCGCCCGTTCAGGGGGTGGTTAAAACCCTCTACAGACACAGACGTATCAGAAATGAGTCCGCTCGATCAGTTGTCCAAGTACGGGTTTGTCACTGCAGACAAGGTAAGTCCTCCCACTCTGCTGAGTACGGGAACGAAGGCCTTGGACAACCTGCTTGGAGGCGGGCTGGAGGTGGGACTGACACATCTGTTCTATGGGAGCCGGAGTCTCCACAATGACCTTCTCCGACTGGCAGTTCATGCACAGCTTCCCAAGAGCAAAGGCGGTCTTGCTACACCCACCGTCATAATAGACAGTGCTAACGCCTTCAAGATTGAGAGAATAACGGACTATGCATTCGAGTTCGGACTGGAACCAGAGGATGTGATGGACAGGATATACGTGTCCCGTGCATTCAATGCCTCACAGACCTATTCCTTAGTGATGGAACAGCTGGAGGGCTTCTTCCATAGGGTCGCAGCAAGACTATTGATTGTTGCAGGTCTGCCAGACCTCTATATCTCCGAAAGTGTGACGGCAGATGGAAACCAGCAGATATCCCACATGGCATCCAGACTGAAGACATTCACAATGAACAGAGAGATTGTGACTGTGGTGACTGCACCGGCCTCTCAGAAGAACCCCGACCATCCAATGGGGGGAAGGACCCTCGCATCCGCAGCTCAGGTGCACATCAAGGTAGAGGAGAGCAAATCCTACTTTAGATACACGCTTACAAAACACCCTTTGTATACAGTCAGACAAGTCCTGCGAACCAAGCAGTCCGACTTCGGTACCACTCTGCCACTCTCTCACTTCATAGATGGCCTTGAATAGGCAGTACTGTCTCAAACTATGTCAGGCTCAAGGCTCCAAGCACAACACTGCTCCAGACCAAGCATTGTCACCTAGGCCGACGAGAACCCATGTTCCACTAACCATGGGAAACAACTGGCAGGGACAAGTAGGAGGAGTCTCCTACTTATCACCAGTCAGGCTTCGGACAAGCTCTTCCACGAGGTCACGTGGGAGAGTCTTGGCCTGTTCCATGATCGTGTCAATCTCATGGAGCGGCACACCCTTCGCCTCAAGTTCCTTGCGCAGCTCCTCTAGCTCGAACTGGCTCAGTCGCTCCGACGGGGCTGTGGTGGTCTCGAATTCCCTAGAGGGAGTAGTCCGAGGCCTGACGTCCCTGTCGGACACTGCAGGCCCACCTGTAGAAGGCCTCTCGTCTTCCGGACGCAGAATCACAGCCTCTTCCTCGGCCTCCTCTGCCACCACAGCACGAGTGGCCTCAATCTCACCAAGCCTGCGCTTGGCCTCGGAAGCAACTTCCTCAAGGACCTGTTCGACGCTCTTGTTGTCTCGCCGGGCAGCACGAAGCGCCTCCTGTGTTATGACCTCTTTCACAAACGTGGCCTGCTCACTCAGACGCATCTTGGAGATGTCAGCCTTGAAGTCGCCAAGCTCCTGGGGGCTCAGCCGGGTGAGAATTGAGAGCTGGATGAGCAGCTCACCCATCTCAGGGATATCTACACCAACCGACTCCTCAGGCATCTGGGCAGCAGTGCGCGTAATGCCCATCTCTGCAAACATGCTGTTGAAGAGCGATGCCAAGAGCTCCTGACGCGACTTCACACCGGGTACTGGTCTTGGCATCCGGCCCTTTCGGATTGCCTTCAGCTGGCCGTTGATCTGACGGATACGCTTCGGGACACTCCAGACCTTCACGTACGTACCGAGCAGTAGTATCACGACCAGACTGATTGGAAGCCCGATTGTCGTCACGCGGCTGATGAGTATGTCGGTCTCGTTCGGCTCAACCACAATGACTATGGAGTAGGAGATGTCACTGTAGTACTGCTTCCCCAGAGATATCATGACCGTGGTGGTACCAAGACCCACAGTCTCAAGCCTCACGTAGTAGAGGCCGGGCTGGCCATCGACAGGTCGGGACTCGGCCACAAGTGCCACACTTGGGTTCGTACTCTCGACGACAAACTCCGCGCCTGAAACACCCATCCCGTGCCATGTGTCGTTGAAGTACAAAGTGAACTCAAGTGGGCTCAGATGAGTCAGTGTGAAGGTGGTTCCTGTCACGCTCGCGGAGTGTGAGGTCGGAATCTCAATGATGTAGATGTCAATCCTGAACTCCACAGTGCTCCGGTTGCCCAATGCAATCTGGATTGTGAGTCTGTACGGGTCGCGGAGTATTGTCTTGGTCGAGTTCAGGAGCGAATACAGACGGAGGTCATTTGTATCAAAGATGAAGGAGTAGTAACCATTGCCCAGTTCGGTCAGGATCACCGGCAGCGGTTCCATTGCATCGGGGTTGCGCAGACTGCTCTCAGATGTCGCATATGCCCCCTCGATGCCACCCACAAACATCTCTGTGTCGTTATAGAAGAGGGTTATGTTCAGAGTGTCGCCCATGGGAACTCGCAGTCTACGACTGCTGCCTTCTATCTGATTCTGCTCGTCGACATCAATGAGCACCTCAGTCGCAATCAACTGCAGGGTCATCGTCACGGTGCCGCTACCCTCTATGTGGTTGGCCTTGACGAAGTTCATGCTAATTGGATACTTGGTCCCAGGGACAAGGAGGCTCGTGTTGATATACACTCGGTACACTCCTGCGCCCAGCTCGATGGCGTTACCTGTGAATGGGCCCCACACATATGCGGCACTTGCGTTCAGAATGGGCCTGCCAAATGAAGAGTCCCAGTAGACGAAGTCCAGAGGCCCCGCCCATCCCCACGGCACTACGAACTCGAGCGGTCGCAGTACTTCCGTGTTTATACGCGCAATCGAGATAGTAATCACTCTGAAGCTGTTGGCTAGCTCCGAGTCGCCCGGTACCGCACGAATGGTCACAGCTTGGTCGCCATACGCGAGAATTGATGTGTTGATCAGCGCGCTGAAGTATCCAGGTGTGCCGGTGGGGTATAGCGGCCCAGTCACATCGAGCGCGGTAACAGTCCAAGTCAGTGTCGCGTTACTGATACTCTGGTTCCTGTTGAAGAACTCCGTGAGCCGAACTGTCACGTTCACCATCTGCGAGTACACAGCTGACATCTGTTCAGTCGTACCAGATTCCTCATCCAACTCCACATAGGTCTTGGTCTGTGTCAGGATGATCTTATACTGCGACAGTCCAGGGTTGTAGTTGATGAGTCTCGCTGAGACCCTGAGGTCGTAGGTGCCGACGGTCGGTGCCGCTCCCGTAGCGGACCCTGGCAGATACAGAACATAGTAGCCCTCGGTCCCGTTCCACGCAAAGTTATAGTACACGCCGTTACCCTCCCAGTAAGCCTTCACTTCTTGGACATATATGCTGGGAATGGGAATACCCGTCAGCGGATTGCTCAGATAGACTGTGATGTTCACGGGCGAGCCCTTTGAGGTCTCTATGATCTGTTCGGTTGGGTCTATTGCCTTCACATCACTTGGCAGTGGCTGCAGGACCAGCGTGATTACAGCGACAGCCTGCACATAGCCGCTTGCAGTGGCCGACATTGTGACCACGCGCGTTCCCGAGCCCACCTGCGTCGTATCGAGAACTCCCGAATAGGTACCGGAGGTGCCCTGCTCAAACAGTGTGCCATTCACTGTTCCAACCGAATAGGTGACCGTCCCGCCGGATGTGTAGTTGCCATGTAGCAGGTCGAGGTAGTTCGCGGTCAGGGTGACAGGAGCGCTCCAGTTGGCTATGATGGTGGTCTGCAGAGGTTCGAGGGCAGTGTCTATGAGACGCACAGTGAATGTGGGCTGGACGCTAGAACTCGTGTAGAGGGACCTTGTGGCAGTTATGTTGAGTGTCCAAGTCCCTGTCGTCGTGATGTCTATCGTGCTAAAGGAGACGTTGTACACACCGGGCGAGACCTCGATGATGGTCAGACCAGCAGGTATCTGACCGTTGTTGATGTATCTGACTTCAATCGACGCGCCAGACACGCCAATCTGACCGTGGTCATTGTCCCTGTACTGAACGAGCACGAAGACATCATCCGTGACCTGCACCGATGACGGCTGTGGCAGGTCTGTCTGAAGTACCGCCCATATCAGGTCAACTGAGCCGGTGAGCGTGATGGCGGACCGGTTCGCATAGTATGGGCTCACGTTCGGATCCCACTGTACGGTCAGGGAGAACAGGAAGTCGCCAGTTGTCACAAGGACTGCCGTGTCTACTCGGATTGTGTACCAGCCGGCATCCACGCCTGTGCCGCGCCAGAGCCAGTAGGTGACTCCTTCCACCATAGAGCCCGGTACGGTGATTGAACTGAACAGGATAATGGCGTTCTCTACGGGTCGTCCTGTGTCGGTGTCCTCTATGAAGAAGCTGATGTTCATCAGGTCCAGTATTGGCGTGACCTCGATTGGTCGTAGCTCAACGAACATCGAACGACCGGTGGTCGACACACGAAGGAAGGTCGCATCGTCAGTATAGTACGGGACAACCAGTGAGTTCCAGTCTACGACTATCGTCAGGTTCAGATTGGTGACGGGCGTAGTACCCAGCACAGTGGAGTTTATGCTCACCTCGAAGATGGACCCAAGCGAAGTGAGCATGAAGTCGGTCTGCAAGAGCAGCGTGCCGTTGGAGTAGAGCCGGATGTTAGCTGGCGACACAACAATGTATCCCAAGGTGACGACGTCTGTATACGCAAACGTGAATGTCATGTTGTCCAGGAACTGAGTTCTTGACGGTGGCGAGATTATGTCCACGTTCGCGGGTCGCTCGGTCACTCTGATGGTGGTGTTCCTCTGCGCGTTGTTGTGATATGGCACTCCGCCGGTCCATATGGCCGTGACACGAATGTAGTGTATGCCAAGAGTGGTGAGGGCGGTGGAGTTCAGTTGAATTGTGTAGACTCCGGATGCACCAGGTGTGACCTGATAACTTCCCGTGGGGATGACACCATGTTCCTCCAGTAAGAAGGAAACCGAGCCAGATATGCCGGTCTCGGAGTCAGTGTCCCAGTAGTACATCACAAAGACCGCATACTCGTTGTATGGTGCTGGTGCTGCAGACTGCTGGACGTCCAGTGCAGAGGCACGAGCCCGGATCGAGAAGGTCACATATGCGTCATCCCATCTGTAGTAGGGGCTCACGTACGCATAACTCATGTTGAGATGTAGGGTGTATTGCACATCCAAGGCCAGCGGCTGACCAACCATGGATATGGACAAGAGGTAGTCCTGAGAGGCAGGACGCCATGTCAGATTGAATGCCCACGCGACACCGGTTTCATTGAGAATCGTAAGCGTTGTCGAGCTGCCAATATTGACCAGCGTAAGAGCATCCTGGAAGGTAACTACCGTTACCATGTTGGTGCCGTAAGGAACGCTTCCTATGGGCTCCGCTGAGAGGATGGTGGTTCGGAGGCGTATCTCAATACTTCTCGTTGCGGAAGCGTCTGCTCGGTAGTAGGTCCCCGTATAGGTGAAGTTGACAGTGAGGAGATATGTTCCGGGCAACGAGAAGTAACTTGCATTGAAACTCACGGTCCATGTGCCATAACCATCAGTCGTGGCAGTATAGTAGCTGCCTGGAATGGTCGACGCCCCATAGAGAAGTGTCAGGGTTGCGTCACTGATTCCGACCACAGAGGGGCCGGCAATGTCAAGATAACTCACGTTGAAGACTGCTTGGCCACCAAACGGGGTCCGGTCAGGATTCTGGAAGTCAACCTGTGTCCGTCGTATGAGTATGGTAAACTCAACCTGCTTCATAGTCTGGTTGGCATAGAAGGGTGCTCCGGCCCATGTGATACTCAACGTGAAGACCTTCGTCCCCAGACTGCCGAACTGACTGGTGTTAAACGACACCGTGAAGGACTTGTCAGCATCATTGTAGGTGATAGAATAGTCGGCCAAGCTAAGGGTGACTGACATATTCAGGGGGTTGTAGGCAATAGGCTGACTGCTCTCGCCAGTGACATCGTCGAAAGTGAACACCAGTGTGGCGTTCTCACCATATGCTGTCGGAATCGGCGGACTCAGTGAAACAAGTGTGTCTCTAGCTAGGATACGCACCGAGACTGTATCAGTCCTGTTCGTGTAATATGGGGGTGCTCCCTTGGACCAGTCAACGTGTACAATCATGTACACCAGACCGGTGGTACCTAGCAGAGTGTTGTTGAAGCGGATGGAGTACCGGCCCGGCGCACCAACTCGGTCAACCTCCCAGATAGTGACCTTCTTGAGGTCAACAGTGTAGCCTTGAAAGACCACGTAGACGTGAACGTTGCCTGTCTCATTGGTGTTGCCGGCTCCGCTGTAGAGCTCCGCATACAAGAAGGAGTAGGTCATGTTGCCAAGGTACGGCGTGGGCTCTGCAGCCAGTAGGAGCACGTACTTCGAGTCCTGGCCGATGACGTTTCCGGTGACAAGAATCGTCTTGTTCTGGTAGGTGTAGACAGGCCCTGTCCAGTTGAAATAGAGCGTGAAGTTCTGTATGCCGAGGCCAAACTGCGAAGCAGGTACATGAATATAGTAGTAGCCATCTCCGAGTACAGTGTGGTTGTAGAGGTATGATATGAGAGATGGGTTGGTCAGATTGGCCAGTCTGTGACTCACGTAAAACGACCTGATGCCCGTATTGTCATCTAGGTCTCCATAGAAGACCTCTATCGTGAAGTTTCCAGTCACACTCGTCGGCTCAACTGCGCTCACGAGCCGAAAGTCCGTGTTGTGCGTACGGATTGTGACGGTTATGTTGAAGATGCCAAACTGATAGTTGGAACCCTTTGAGAAGTTGAATGTGACGACACGGTTCTGCTCAAGCACGTCGTTCACTTCCGTTGGGAAGGTCAGACGATACCGCTGCTCACCTGGCAGATAGACCCATGTCACAGCTCTCACCCAGTTGCTGGTCATTACGAAGGGGAACTCGGGGGTCACTGGGACCGCATGGTCAATGTCCCAGTAGGTCACATAGAACACGGGGTCATTACCCACAGGAATGTCCAGCGCGCCAACTGTGGGGGTGGCGTAGGTGTACGCTATTCTGATGATGACCTTAAAGGACAGGCTCTGCTGCTGATACCCAGACTTGTCTATGGTGAGGTTGTAGAGGTGCTCACCGGCTCCAAGTCCTGTGACATTCACGGTTACCCTGTAGTTGCCGCTGCCCAGGTCCTGTGGGTTGTAGATGGAGATGCCAGCGGCCCAGATGGTCGCACCGGTGATTCCCAGAGACCGGTCAGTATCAATGTATGAGATGGACACCAAGAAGTCAGTGTCGAATGGGGTCGTGACGGCCCTGTCAGGTGAGGACATCTCGCTGTTTGCAGGCCTGAACCTGAATGTGATTACCAGACTTGAGCTCTGCAGAGTGGCGTTTGTCGGTGTGAAGGTGACCGTGATTGTGTAGTAGCCTTCTGGGAAGAAGGTATAGCTAATCGTCAGACCATAGCGGCCCGATGGAGCGCTGATCTCACTCAGCGATATGGGATAGGTGTATGATGTATTCTTTGCGGAGAAGTGGCTTTGAGTCTCACCCTTGACTAGCTGTCCGTAGTATGGGCCCCATTGGCTGATCTCGATTCGCAGGACTATGTAGAAGTCGTCTCCATTGGGGTAGACAAGGTCGCTTGGCTCATGGTATAGATACGTCGAGAGGGCCGTGATGTCAATGTCGAAATTGTAGGTGCTCGGGTTGTTGTAGATGCCCGTCATTGTGACTGTCAGAGCAACTGTGTGAGTACCTACGGTCCAGCTGTTCGTCGGGAGGTCAACATCAAGATCAGATGGTGAGTTCTCGTTGTAGTCAGAATAGCCTGCAGTGGCAAATGACAGAGATGATACGTAGGCATGACTGAGAGTGCCAGCAGTGTCAAGGTCCGTTATGACCACTTGGAGGTGGGTGCTATTGCCATAGGGAGCTGTGAGGCTACCTGTGACCGTGACGGAAGTGTAGTGCTTCCGTATCTCTATGCTGAAGACATAGTTGGTCGGGATCTGATAGGTCGACCCGCTCATCACGACCGCAATCGTCACCGACCTGTTACCAACTGGCCATGTGCTTGTCGTCAGTGTCACTTCGTAGCTAGACGGAGAGTTGACTGTCTGCGAGCCACCGGACCAAGTGAAGGAGAATGAGGAGACGCTCCCAATCGGCACACTGGTCCCCGTGTCCGTGTCGACAAGGACAACGGTCAGCATCGTGTTCATGTTGGCAGGCGTTACAAGGTCACCTTGCACAGAGACCGTCGTGATGTGCGATCTCAGCGTGAAGGTCACATTCACCTCGGCATCAGCAACGTAGGCCCCGGCTTTCGATACGACGAACACAAACCAGTGGTCCCCGAGGGCCAGATTGCCAGTGTAGAGTGACAGGTTGTATCTGCCATCTCCCTCGGACACAGGCGTTATGGAAGTCCCGTTTGAGAACCTGATTGTAGCACCTGTGATTGGAGTGGAGCTGAAAGTGTCACGATAGACCAGTGTGACCGTGAAAGGTTGACCAACAGGAGTTGTCGTGACGTCTGTGTAAGTGAGCTCGGTCGTGTGTGAGAGGTCCAGACTGAAGTACATGCTTGCAGCGATGTAGTAGTCATGCGACGACCAGATGTCAATGCGCCAGCGCCTGTTCTCCACAAGGTCGCTCGTGTTGAGTGTGAGCCCATATCGTCCATTGCCATAGTCGTTGAGCGTCTTGACCTGGGGGCTGCCTGAGACAGTCCAGTTCATTTTCACCGTCGCGCCTGATACCTTCTCGGAGTTCACAGTGTCGGTCAGCTCGACTTCTACATACAGGACTTCGCCGGTCAGTCTTGCTGAAACTCCATCGCCCACGGCATCACCGGGTGACTTCAGCGATAGGGAGGTCGCATGTTTCACAATGAAGCGCCTCTCGTACAGGCCGGTCCCGTCATCAACAGTCGCGCCGTCCTTGTAGTGGACACTTACAGTCCAGACTCCTGCGGGAGCGGTCGAGTCGAGCACCTTGACCCATGTGGGTGTGAGACTGGTCCGCTCGATCTCAGCACCGACAGTCCTGAACTCACCTGGGTTGTTGATGTTGGCATATTCGGTGGCAATCCAGCCTGCACCACGCTGAACAGTGGAAACACGTAGTTCATCGATGCCGCTACTGGCTGGAAGATATGCATACCCCGAAGCAAGGTCAGCCGTGTCGGCACGCCCTCCGCCGAGTCCCCAGTCGCCACTGAATGACAGAGAGCCGGTGTTCGCAGTCCCAACGGTACCACTCGACGTCTCGTCGACACCATTGATGTAAATCTTGTTCGCAGACATCGTATCTGAGTCAAGCAGCACAGAGAAGAAGTACCAGCCTGCGGTCCACAATGTCCTTGTCGTATACTTGTAACGGGCAGAGTCCGAGTTCTCCATCTTGAAGACAAGAGTGCCTCTCGGTACTGAGCCCTGCCCATAGTCGGTGCCGACAAGGGCGATATGCATGTTAGTGCTGGTGCTCAGGTACTTCTCCATGACAACATAGCTCGTCGCTGAGCTACTTGAGAAGGCTGCATTGAGGTAGAACCAACCCGATATCGTGACATCGGCGCTGGGATCGAGAGACTTGGTTGAGGTGACTCTGATCCAGTCGTTGCCATCAAGAGCCTGCCCGTAACCAACTCGCGCTAGGTATTCTACTGTGCCGTTCTGGTTTCCATCGTACCCGTGGCCGGTCGAATCATAATGGGTGCCTGTCGTCTGCTCATCGTTGACATCTTCCGTGAGATGCCACACAGCGCTGTAGTCGTTGGTCCAGACCTTGGAGGGCGCCTCCTGGGCACCCACGACCGTGTTGCCGTAGTACATGTAGAAGACCGTGTCAGCTACATCCGTGAGGTTGACCTTCACCCAAGCGACCAGTCGAGCCTGAGTTGGATTGTAGTCCTGTCTGAAGTATTCAAGGTCATGAGGCACTATCTTGCCATTCTGGACGAACAGGATGTCGTCACCATCAGCCTGGACCTTGCTTGAATCGTGAAGGTCAGAGTCTAGGATGTCTATGAGAACAGGGAAGTTCGTCTGGTCGCCGGTCACTTGGCTCCCTGCCACCGTGATCTGCTTCCTGTATCTGAACGACGGAATCTCGTGCGAGGGAGTCCCAGTCGACGTGCTCGTATTGGTGTACCATGTTGTCCCAGTGGGGCTCGTCAGAGTCAGCACCTGTCTCGCGTTGGTAATCCATGGCACGGTTGCCCTGAACTCCATCGTGTTACCCACTGTGAAGTTAGCCGTCTGTCCCATTGAACCGCCGTTGAGACCCAATAACAAGTTGGAAACATAGTTGTAACCAGTGAAGTTGAGTGCCCATACGCCGAAGACATCAACCGCCGCAGCACTCACCGTCAGCGTGCTTCCCTCATACCACCACTGTGTTCCGTATGTCTTGGTGACACCGAGTGGATTCGTGACCGTTAGAGGACGCCACTCCTCCTGCGGAAACTCAACTGAGAACTGCAGGCTTGTCGTGGACTGTGGCGGAGACACGAGGACTCTGGCTGTCCACGCGACATTGGTTGCGTTCACAACGTGATAGGTGGTTCCATTTGCTAGGTTCTCGTCGAGTGTCTGACCGTTGCCCGAGATGTCGGTCTTCATCAGCACGTCAAGAGTCACATCAGTCGGGCTGTTGGTCGTGTAGATGACACGAATGGTGTCACCCGAAGTCCAGATGGAGGGGTTTACGCTTTCAGTTCCTACGCTGTAGAAGGTCGAGGGGGAGTTCTGGTTGCGGTACTCGGTCAGAATCCAGTCAGCGCTCAACACTGACTGGGTGAGTCGAACTTCGTCCAAGCGGCCGTCCAAGTACCTTGTCGCTCCAAGGTTCAGATTGTTGTTGGCAAAGACAACAACGTCAACCGAGTTGTATAGGTCGGTTCCAGCCACTGTGACAGCCTGAACGAGAACACCGTTCGCGTAGGCGCGCAGCTGGTCTGTGGCACCATCCCATGACCAAACAAGATAGTACCAGGTCCCAGTAGAAACACTACAACTGGTGAGATAGGCCCCTCCTGTGCTGTCAGTCCGAATCCGATTCAAGAATCCGTATGTATCATTGATAAGGCTCGCAAAGATGTGTCCGGAGGAAGATGTGGTGGGGCTCTTTGAAACAAGACGTGGATAGTATGAGGCTGTCGTGTCTAGGTTTGCCCACACGCCAAGAGTCAGTGAGGTCCAGCTGTCAGTGTACA